>NZ_JBFTJR010000039.1:0-64427 GCF_056395525.1 Caulobacter sp. 10L414 | reverse complement strand
GGCCGGGAACCTCGCGCCAGCGCGCGATGGCCGCGCGCTCGTCGCCGCCCCGCAGGCGCGCCGCCAGCCCGCCGGCGAACCCCGCCAGGCCCAGCAGCAGCGGCTCGCGCTTGTCGGTCGGCAAACCTTGCGTCTGTCGCGCGAAGCTGCGGGCGGCGATGATCAGGCCGCCCCAGAGCTTGCGCGCCTCCCACCAGCGGTCGTAGCAGGCGTTGTTCCGGAAGCTCATGAAGATCGACAGCGACAGGCCGATCAGCGTGAAGGGCAGCGCATTCAGCCGCTCCAGCGCCGCGGGCCAGCGCTGGGCCGTCAGCACCGCGCCGATCGACACCAGAAGCAGCACCGCCAGCCTTCCTGCGATGCTGGGCAGGATCGAACCGCGCAGGGCGAAGGCGATTTCGAAAAGGCCGGCGCGACGCCCTACGATCATGATCCCGCTCCGTCTGATGGCCTGCTCTACGCCCGGCGCCAAGACGACGCCACCCTTCCGCGCGCGCGGCCTTGGCCGAACTGCAACTGCGGGTTAGACAACGGCGGGATCACTGACGGGGGATTGTGATGCTACTGGCCATCGGAGCAGCGCTCGCCATCGCGACCGCGACGCCCGCGGCGCCCGCGACCTACGCCGACGACGTCTATCCCATCGGCACGGTCGAGCCGTCGTGCAAGGGCGGGGTCAGCTTCTCGCCCAAGGGCACGATGACCCGCCTGCTGGGCTGCATGTTCCAGGCCTTCGCGGCCACCGATCCCCAGAGCCCGACCTTCGCGGCCGACCTGAGGCAGAAGTGGATCACCAAGGTCGGCATGGCCCGCGTCCAGGGCGCCAGCGACGAGCTGCTGGGCAAGTGGGCCCAGCAACCGAGCTCAGGCATGTTCACCCGCGCCGACTTCGCGCCGGTCCGCTTCGAGAACATGACCATGAAGAACCTGGAGAACGGCAACTTCACCTTCGACGGCGACCTGCTCGCGCAGGAAGGATCCGGCCTCGTGCGGCGTTCGCTGTCGGGCGAGTACGCCCTGTTCCGCGGTTCGTGGACGATGATCCGCTTCGACATCGGCGAGCCGAAGTAGCGCCAGTCCGGCGGCGCTTTCAGCCCTTGCGCCGCACGAACCGCAGGGCGGTGTGGGTCTTGGAGAAGGCGCAGACCTTGGTGTCCGACAGGCCCACGCCCCTGGCGGCGGCCAGCACGTCGGTGTCCTTCAGCGGCGCGGTCTTGCCCTTCTGCGAGACGACCCAGATCGCCCCCTTCTCGGCCAGCGCCCCCTGCAGGTCCTCCAACCGGTCCAGCTGCCCCAGGTCGTCGGCCGCCAGGAACAGCAGGTCGACGTCCTCGAAGTCCTCGCCGGGCCCGACCTGCGCCTCGACGCGGGTCGAGAGCTCGTCCAGGAACGCCTCGTCGTCGACGCCGTCGACCACCACGCTCATGCCCGGCTTGACGCCCAGCTTGTCCAGCCGCGTCGGCGGGTTGAGGATGGCGTGCACCCACTTGTCGGCCTGGCCGGGATCGAGGGTGAAGCGCGTGCCGTCGGACAGGACGATGTCGTCGTCCTCGGCGCGGATGTCGCGCAGGGCGTGGCCCTGATAGATGCCCCGCACCGCCCCGCGGAAGATCAGCTTGGGCGGCTCCCACAGCAGCTTGCCGTCGCTCTCGCCGTCGCTGAGCTGGCCCCAGGCCCGCGCTTCCTTGCCCATGCCTCAGGCGCCCCGGAACGTGGGTTGGCGCTTTTCGAGAATGGCGTCGACGCCTTCCATGTGATCCTCGGTGTGGTGGGCGATGGCCTGAGCGGCGGCGCTCATCTCCATCAGGGTGTCGTAGCTCGCCGTCTGGCCGTGCTTGAGCAGACTCTTGGCCATGCGCAAGGCGTGAGGCGGCTGGGCGGCGATCCTTTCCGCCAGGGCCAGCGCTTCGCCCATCAGATCGCCCGACGGCACAGCGCGGCTGATCAGGCCCCACTCGGCCGCCTTGGCCGCGTCGATGACGTCGCCGGTGAACAGCAGTTCGGCCGCGCGGCTCATGCCCACCGTGCGCGGCATCAGCCAGGCGCCGCCGTCGCCGGGGATCAAACCGAGCTTGAGGAAGGTCACCCCGAACCGCGCCGTGTCGGCGGCGATGCGGATGTCGGTCATGCAGGCCACGTCGCAGCCCAGGCCGATGGCCGCGCCGTTGACCGCCGCGATCGACGGAACCTCCAGGCCGTAGATGGCCCGCACGATGCGGTGGATGTTCTTGCGGTAGCCGTCGCGCACCGCCACGCCGTTGCCGCCGAAGGCGCCTTCGCGGGCCTTCATCGCCTTGACGTCGCCGCCGGCCGAGAAGGCCTTGCCCGCCCCGGTCAGGATCACGCAGCGGACGTCCTGGTCGTCGTTGATCGCCTCGCAGGCGGCCGCCACCTGGTCGCCGTCGCCGGGCGCGCCCAAGGCGTTCATGGCCTCGGGGCGATTGAGGGTGAGGATGGCGACGTGGCCGCGCTTTTCGGTGAGGACGAGGGGCTGAGACGTCATGGGTGTGGGGCGCTCCTGCAATCTTGTTTTTCCCTTTGCATAGAGGCTTTCGGCCGGAGAGGGAAACGTCCCCGCCCGGCTCTCGCGAGGCGGGCGGCGCCATCACGGCGGCGTGACCTTCCGTGCGTGCAGCAACACATTTCTGATGGCGAACACGCGAAATCGATTGGCGAGAACTGAAAGTTCGGGTTGTAGTCTTGTAAGGGACGACAGCGGATTGGCGTTAAGTGCAGTGAAACGGTCCCAAGGCCACGCGCTCATCATCGAGGACGAGATCCTCATCGCGCTCGAGGTCGAGGCCCTTCTGGCCGCCCAGGGCTATTCAAGCTTCGACATCGCCGACAGTCCGCAGGAAGCGTTGACCTGCGCCCTGGCTCGCGCGCCCGACCTGATCACCGCCGACTTCCGCATCATCGGCGGCACGGGGCTGGAGGCGGTCGAGGCCATCGAGGCCAAGCTGGGCCGCATCCCCACCGTGTTCGTCACCGGCAACGCCGACCAGTTGGCCAACGCCCGCCGCACGATCGTCGACAAGCCGATCTCGCCTCGCCGCCTGGCCGAGGCCTGCCAGCAGGCGCTGGACCGCCGGGCCTGACAGGCGCGCCACGCCGCTGCTAGGCTCCCGGCGAACGGGAGACGGCGCATGGCGATCATCGACACCCTGGAAGCGCTGGAGGCGATCTACAGCCCAGCGCCCGTCGCGGCCTCCACCGCCAAGGTCAGCGACCGCCTGACAAGCGACTATCGCCGGCTGATCGAGGCCTCGCCGTTCCTGGCCCTGGCCACGGTCGGCCCCGAGGGCCTGGACTGCAGCCCGCGCGGCGACGCCCACGGCCTGGTGACCATCGCCGACGAACGCACGCTGATCCTGCCCGACCGGCGCGGCAACAACCGCATCGACAGCCTGCGCAACGTCATCCGAGACCCGCGCGTGGCCCTGCTGTTCCTGATCCCGGGCTCGGGCACGACCTTCCGGGTCAACGGCCGGGCGGTGATCAGCGCCGACCCCGACCTGCTGGCGCGGCTGGCCGTCGACGGCAAGGCGCCGCGCACCGCACTGATCGTCACCATCGAGGAATGCTATTTCCAGTGCGCCCGGGCGGTGATGCGCGCGGGCCTGTGGAGCCCCGAGGCCCACGTCGATCCCAAGAGCCTGCCCAGCGCCGGCGCCATGCTGGCGGCGATCACCGCCGGCGAGGTCGGCGGACCGGCCTATGACGAGGCCTGGCCCGCACGGGCGGCCGCCTCGATGTGGTGATGCCAAGGAACCTCCCCCTCTGGGGGAGGCGATCGCGCAGCGATCGGTGGGGGGCGTAGCGGCGAAATCGGCCAGAACTTCGAAAGCTGAGAACCTCCCCCACCGGCCTTCGGCCGCCTCCCCCAGAGGGGGAGGTTCCCGGAGGCTGCGGCGCTCACCCAATCTCCCTGCGCAAAATGGATTGTCACCGGTGTCATGGTTCGTGCTAGCCATGACGCAAGCTCGTCAGAAGCGCCGGAGGAAGACCCCATGGATCGTCGCAGCCTGCTGCTGGCCGCCGGCGCGGCAGCCGCCGCCAGCGCCCTGCCCGCTCATGCCGCAAAGCCGACCGGTCCCGCCCGCTCGCCCATCGTGACCACCGCCGCCGGCAAGGTGCGCGGATCGACCACCGCCGACGGCGTACACGTGTTCAAGGGCCTGCGCTACGGGGCCGACACCGGCGGCGCGAACCGCTTTTCTCCGCCCCGCAAGCCCCAGCCCTGGACCGGCGTCGCCGACGCCCTGGCCTATGGCGCGGCCTCGATGCAGACCGGCAAGGGCGAAGAGGGCGAGACCCTCTCGGAAGACTGCCTGTTCCTCAACGTCTGGACCCCGGCCAAGGCCGGCAAGGCGGGCCTGGCCGACGGCGCAAAGCGGCCGGTGATGTTCTACATCCACGGCGGCGCCTACAACGGCGGCTCGGGGAGCAGCCCCTGGTACGACGGAACCCGCCTGGCCAAGCGCGGCGACGTGGTGGTGGTGACGGTGAACCACCGCCTCAACGCCTTCGGCTACCTCTATCTCGCCCGCCTGTTCAACGATCCCAGCGTCGCCGACAGCGGCAATGTCGGCCAGCTCGACCTGGTGCTGGCCCTGCAATGGGTGCGCGACAACATCGAGGCCTTCGGCGGCGATCCCTCGCGGGTCATGCTGTTTGGCCAGTCGGGCGGCGGAGCCAAGATCGCCACGCTGCTGGCCATGCCGGCCGCCAAGGGCCTGTTCCACCGCGCCGCCACCATGAGCGGCCAGCAGGTCACCGCCGGCGGCCCGTTCAACGCGACCAAGCGCGCGAAGCTCTTTCTGGAGAAGCTGGGGATCAGCGACCTGGCCGCCTTGCGGGCCCTGCCCGCCGACCAGTTGCTGAACGGCCTGAAGGCGATCGATCCGGTGGCCGGTTCGGGCGGGGTCTATATGGGCCCGGTGCTGGACGAGCGCTCGCTGACCCGCCATCCGTTCTTCCCCGACGCGGCGCCCCAGGGCCTCGACGTGCCGCTGATCTGCGGCAACACCCATGACGAGACGCGCGGCTTCGTCGGCTCCGATCCCAAGGTGTTCGACATGACCTGGGACCAGGTGGTCGAGAAGCTGCCG
This sequence comes from Caulobacter sp. 10L414, assembly GCF_056395525.1. Classification (NCBI taxonomy): domain Bacteria; kingdom Pseudomonadati; phylum Pseudomonadota; class Alphaproteobacteria; order Caulobacterales; family Caulobacteraceae; genus Caulobacter; species Caulobacter sp. 10L414. The sequence goes on along the minus strand of NZ_JBFTJR010000039.1, from coordinate 59,316 downwards.
TCCCAGTTCAACGCCCGCATCGACATCGACCCGGCCACGGTCGTGGCGGCCTATCGCCAGATGTACCCGGCCTACTCGCCGTCCGACGTTTATTTTGCCGCCTCGACGGCCGGACGCTCGTGGAAGGCGGCGATCCTGCAGGCCGAGGCCCGCGCGCCGACCCGCGCGCCCGCCTGGGTGTATCAACTGGACTGGAAGTCGCCCAAGGACGGCGGCATCTRGGGCGCGCCGCACACGCTGGATATCTGCCTGGTGTTCGGCACGCTGGACGCCAAGGGCGCCATCGTCGGGACCAACGCCCGCAGCCAGGCGATGTCGAACACCATGATGGACGCCTTCGTCGCCTTCGCCCGCACCGGCGATCCCAACTGCGCGGCCATCCCCAAGTGGGAGCCCTACACCCTGCCCCGCCGCCAGACCCTGGTGTTCGACGAGACCACCCGCATGGCCGACGACCCGCGCGGCGGCGAGCGCGAGCTGTTCAACAAGGTGCCGTTCACGCAGTTCGGGACTTAGAGGGAGCCGCACAACTGGCAACCTCTCCCATAGGGAGAGGGAGGGGCCCATGCGCAGCATGGGAGGGTGAGGGGTTACGCCCTCACCGCATAGCCCTGGATCGTGCCGGCACGCCGGCCGACCTCGTAACCCCTCATCCTCCCACGCCTTCGGCGCGGGCCCCTCCTTCTCCCTCTGGGAGAAGGCGAGAAGTTAAGCCGCCACCTCGCCCTCTTCGTCCTCATCCTCGTCGTCGAAGTCTTCCTCGTCCGGGCCCAGGGCCAGGTCGCGGAGCAGTTCGATCTGGTCGGCGACGTCGGCGGTGATCTCGTCGTCGATCCCGGCGGCTTCGAGGGCGGCGGCCAGGTGGCCGATGATCAGGTCCAGCTCGTCGTCCTCCAGCGCGTTGGCGCCGAACCACACCTGGGCCAGTTCCAGGTCGCCGCGGGCCTCGCCGGCCTCGGGATCGAGGGCCCCGGCCACCACGGCGCGAGCGCCGGGCGCGACCTCGCCGCCGAACAGGCTCTTGAGCCGCTCGTCGCCCTGGGCGCGCTGGAAGAAGTCGCTGATCACCGACTGGGCGGCGGCCTCGCCGCCGATGCGTTCATAGGCGCTCATGCCGTCCTCGTGAGATTGGGAACGGCGAAAACGCTAACACGGGTCGCTCAATCGGTGCGTGAACCCTGGGCGATGGTTTCGTGACAGGACCCGGAAACGAAAAACGCCCCGCCTTTCGGCGGGGCGTTTCGTCTTACTTCGCCCGAACTACTTCGCCTTGTCCATCAGGCCGGCGAAGCGCTCGAAGATGTAGAGGCTGTCGGTCGGGCCGGGCGAGGCTTCCGGGTGGTGCTGGACACTGAACACCGGCTTGTCCTTCAGGGCGATGCCGGCGTTGGTGCCGTCGAACAGCGAGACGTGGGTCTCCTGCACCGGCTCGGGCAGGCTTTCGCTGTCCACCGTGAAGCCGTGGTTCATCGACACGATCTCGACCTTGCCCGTGGTCAGGTCCTTGACCGGGTGGTTGGCGCCGTGGTGGCCCTGCTCCATCTTCACGGTCTTGGCGCCCAGGGCCAGAGCCAGCATCTGGTGGCCGAGGCAGATGCCGAACACCGGCTTGCCGCTGGCGACGAGCTTCTGGATTTCCGGCACGGCGTACGCGCCGGTCGCGGCCGGGTCGCCCGGGCCGTTGGACAGCAGGACGCCGTCGGGATTGCGGGCCAGGATGTCCTCGGCCGAGGTGTCGGCCGGAACCACCGTGGCGCGGGCGCCCACGTGAGCCAGGGCGCGCAGGATGTTGCGCTTCACGCCGTAGTCGATGACGACCACTTCGTACTTGGGCTGCTCCAGCTTGGCGTAGCCGGCCGGCCACGACCACAGGCCCTCGTCCCAGGTGAAGGTCTGGGTGGTCGAGGCGTCCTTGGCCAGGTCGAGGCCGACGACGCCCGACCAGTCGCGGGCCTTGGCCTTCAGGGCGTCGAGGTCGAACTTGCCGTCGGGCGAGTGGGCGATCACGCCGTGCGGCATGCCGGTCTCGCGGATCTTGCGGGTCAGGGCGCGGGTGTCGACGCCGGCCAGGCCGACGACGCCGCGGCGCTGCATCCAGCCGTCGAAGTCGCTGTTGGCGCGCCAGTTGGCCGGATCGGTCGGGACGTCGCGGAAGATCGCGCCGCGGGCGGCCGTCTCGGCCACGCCGGTGATCTGCTCGACGTCTTCGCTGTTGGTGCCGACATTGCCGACGTGCGGGAAGGTGAAGGCCACGATCTGGGCCATGTAGGACGGGTCGGTCAGGATTTCCTGGTAACCGGTCATGGCGGTGTTGAAGCACACCTCGCCGACCGCGTCGCCGACCGCGCCGCAGCCCACGCCCTGCAGGACGGTGCCGTCGGCCAGGACCAGAACGCCGGTGACGCCGGGGAGAAGGTCTTGGGACATCTCGAGAAGCGCCTCCAGAACGCGTGGTTATTGTTGCAAAAAGGCGGGCCAGGGAGAACCCCGCCCGCCGCGCAAACGGCGGGGTGTTTAGGGGTCGCGGGCGGGGGGGTCAACCCCTCGGATCACGGCTTTTCGCCAGCCCCGCCACATTCCCGTGATCTCCCGACGCGCCCCCTCGCGCGGATGCCCCTCAAGCCCTTATGGTGCGGGGCTTCAACGCATAAGAACACGGGAGGACGGCCCTTGCTCGAACTGCGCCCCAACTGCGAGTGCTGCGACCGCGACCTGCCGCCCCAGAGCGAGCTGGCGCGCATCTGCACCTTCGAATGCACCTTCTGCGCCGACTGCGCGGAGAGCCGATTCCATGGCGTCTGCCCCAATTGCGAGGGCGACCTGGTGGCCCGGCCGATCCGTCCCGACAGCAAGCTGCACCGCTTTCCAGCCTCGCTGCGGCGGATCAACAAGGCCCACACGGCCTGCGCCAAGCCCCCGCCTCCCGCCACGCCCGGCAGCGGTCGGGACGGCTGGAGTGTGACCCTTTAGGCGCACCCTGGATCAATCGGTCGCACGCCTGCATCCGTCGGCGCTTCACGCTCGTTAACTCGTCAGGCCCCACAAGCTTGGGCTTAAACGAGGAGATGGAATCATGACCGCCGCCGTCCACGATCGAGCCGCCCAGAAGCGCGCGCCGAAGATCGCCTGGACGCGCCTTCCCGGTCAGTCGCTGGCCGGCCAGGCGCTCGGCGTGATGCTGGGCGCGGGCGTGGTGATCAGCGGCGTGGTGTTCGTCATCCTCACCTTCTGAAGCTGCGCTCCGAGACCTTTCCCCTCCAGAGCCGCTCGGTTTCGTAGGATCTGAGATCCAACCTAAAGCGCAGCCGCCGATTGCCTTCGGCGTCAGGTCGTGCACCGTGCGGGCGCCTGTTCGAAAGGGAGCCCGCGCGATGTGCGACGACGACATCCACCCCGGCCTGGTCCATGATCCGCGCGTCTCGCGCCGCACGTTCGGCCTGATGACCGCCGCGGCCGGGGGCCTGGCCGCCACCGCCGCCCGCGCCGACGACAAGGTCGTCGAGACCGACGTCGTCATCAAGACGCCCGACGGCGAGGCCGACGCGGCCCTGTTCAAGCCGGCCGGCAAGGGCAAATGGCCCGCCGTGCTGATCTGGCCCGACGTCATGAGCCTGCGCCCGGTGTTCCGCGACATGGGCCGCCGCCTGGCCGCCGCCGGCTACGTCGTGCTGGTTCCCAACCTCTATTACCGCGTCAGGAAGGCGCCGGTGATCGACGGAACCTTCAACTTCGCCAATCCCGACGACCGCGCCAAGATCACCCCGCTGCGCGCCACCGTCACGCCCGAGGGCACGGATCGCGACGCCCTGGCCTATGTGGCCTTCCTCGACGCCCAGAAGGAAACCGACAAGGGAAAGAAGATCGGCGTGCAGGGCTACTGCATGGGCGGGCCGCTGTCGTTCCGCACGGCCGCCGCCGCCCCGGGCCGCATCGCCGCCGTCGCCAGCTTCCACGGCGGGGGCCTGGTCACGGCCGATCCCACCAGCCCGCACCTGCTGATCCCCAAGACCCACGCCGAGTACCTGATCGAGGTCGCCGACAACGACGACAAGAAGGAGCCCGACGTGAAGGACAAGCTGAAGGCCGCCTTCGCGCAGGCCAAGCGCCCGGCCAAGGTCGAGGTCTTCGCCGGCGCCGCCCACGGTTGGACGGTCAAGGGCAGCCAGGTCTACAACGAGGCCGCCGCCGAACAGGCCTGGACCAACCTCCTGGACCTCTACAAGCGCACGCTGCGCTGATGTAGACGGAGGGCATGAGCCTCATCACCACGGTCGGCGTCGACGCCGACGACACCCTCTGGCACTGCGAGAGCCTGTTCCGCCTGACCCACAAGCGGTTCGTCGAGTTGCTGTCCGACTTCGGCGACGAGGAACGGATCAACAGCCAGCTGGCCGTGGCCGAGAAGCGCAACCTGCGGGTCTATGGCTACGGGGCCAAGGGCTTCACCCTGTCGATGATCGAGACCGCGCTGGACCTGACGGACGGCGCGGTCTCCACCCGCGTCATCCGCGAGATCCTGGCCGTGGGCCGCGAGATGCTGACCGAGCCGGTCGAGCCCCTGCCGGGCGTCGAGCGGGCCCTGGCCGAGCTGTCCAAGCGCTATCGCCTGATCCTGATCACCAAGGGCGACCTCCTGCACCAGGAGCAGAAGCTGGCCGCCTCGGGCCTGGGCGACCTCTTCGCCGCGGTCGAGATCGTCTCGGAGAAGGACGCCGGCACCTATCGCCGGGTGTTCGAACGCTACGGCACCGGGGCCGAGCAGGCGCTGATGGCCGGCAACTCGATGCGGTCGGACATCCTGCCGGCGCTGGAAGCCGGGGCCTGGGGCGCGCTGATCCCCTACCCGCTGGTCTGGGCCCACGAGGCCGCCGACGCGCCGCAGAACCACCCGCGCTATGTGGAGCTGGCTTCGATCGGCGAACTGCCGGCGTTCGTGGATCACGTGTCCAAGAACTAGCCCTTCTCCTATAGGGAGAAGGGGGCGCGAAGCGCCGGATGAGGGGTTAGGGACAGAAGACGGCGTGCCGGCACGACGTCAGGCGCCGTCACCCCTCACCCTCCCAGGCTTCGCCTGGGCCCCTCCCTCTCCCCTCCGGGAGAGGGTTCAGCGCTTGGGCTTCCCCCACCCTGCGATCGCGTCCCGCGCGGGCTTCTCGAAGTACATCAGCGAGGCATAGCTGACCGGGATCAAGACGAGACCCCAGGCCAGGCACCACAGGCGCATGACGTCGCCATCCAGGTGCAGCATCCCCAGGCCTACCCAGTTCAGGGCGATCTTCAGCACGATCGGGTGGAGCATGTAGACCGAGTAGGACAGCTGCCCCCAGGGCGCCAGCCAGCGCACGACCGGGCCGGGCTTGACCGGGGCGTTGTCGGCCGCCACGCCCAGCAGGCCGACGGCGTAGCAGACGAAGAGCAGCAGGTCGCGATCCAGCTGCGCGGCGCTGCCGGCGACGAAGGCGACGCACGAGGCGAAGAACCACCACTTCGCGCCCGGCAGGCGTCCCAGCGGCCCGCGGATCTTGTAGGCGATCATGCCGACCATGAACCCGGGCGCGGCCCGGGCGACGCCGAAGTCGGCGGTCCACATGTGGAAGGGCTGCTGCGCCGGAATGGCGAACAGCGCCGCCAGGATCACGGCGGTGACCAGCGTCAGCCAGGCCGTCCCGCGCATCGCCAGCCACAGAAGCAGCGGCAGCAGGAGATACATCGCCCACTCGGCGCTGATCGACCAGCTGACGAAGTTGAAGGTCTGGGCCCGACAGATGCCGAAGGCCTGCAGGTTCAGGATGTTGGGCACGACGCAGGCGGGGTCGTAGCGGCTGGGGTCGCGGTCGTTCACGAGGCCCATGACCCCGGCGACGGCGATGACGATGAACACCGCCAGCGTCAGCCAGTGCAGCGGCATCAGCCGCGCCACCCGCTTCTGCAGGAACCAGCGGAAGTCGGAAACCGTGCGGATCCGCCCCGTATAGACGGCGCTGATCACATAGCCGGAGATCACGAAGAACAGGTCGACGAGCAGACTGAAGCTCTTGACCGTGTCGTCCACCGCCTGCCAACGGCCGTCGATATTGATGAACCGGTTGAAGTGGAAGACGACGATCAGCACCGCGCCCAGCGCCCGCAGGGCGTCGAGATGCAGCATGTCGTCGGAATCGGTCTTGAGCGGCGGGAACGGTTTCACGCCGCAGTCGTGATCTCTGCCGTAACGACGGTCAAGCTCAGCCGGCGGGCAGCTTGCGCCGGATCGCGCCGACCAGGCTGTAGGCGTAGGCCGCCGCCACGCCGCAGAAGTCGGCGACGAGGTCGCCCCACGACATGTCGCGGCCGGTGAAGTGCTGCACGATCTCGATCAGCCCGCCGAAGGCCACCAGCACGAGGCCGATCCGCCACAGCCGGCTCTTGGGCAGGGCCAGGCAGCCCAGCACCGCCAGCACGTAGAAGACGATGAAGTGCTTGGCCTTGTCCCACGGGATCAGGCCGACAGTGTCGTCGCCCGGCGTGATCGCCTTCCAGAACGCATAAGCCGCGGCCGCGGCGAACACGGCGAAGGCCAGCCAGTTGATCTTGCGCTTGAAGCTGCGGGACATCTGGGCTCCTGGACGAGGCGAGCCCCTGCCCTAGCCGCTCACCTGGGGCGTGAAAATGGCCCCGCGGTCATTCGGGGCCATTCTTGTTCCGCTCTGCACCGGAACTGCAACCGCATGACGCCCATGCGGCGGAAACCTCGCCCTTCGACAGGCTCAGGGTGAGGTTTCTCTATCGCGGAGGCCAGGCATGATCCTCATCCTGAGCTTGTCGAAGGACGAGGATCACGCAGGGCCGCTCAGCCTTAGAAGGTCAGCGCGCGAGCTTCCTTCACGTGCGGCAGGGCCTGGATCTTGGCCAGCAGCTCTTCGCTCGGGGCCTGGTCGACGCCGACCAGGGCGATGGCGTCTTCGTCAGCCGAGACGCGGCCCAGGTTGAAGGTGGCGATGTTGACGCCCGCCTCGCCCAGCAGCATGCCCAGGGCGCCGATGAAGCCCGGCTTGTCGAGGTTGTTGATGTAGAGCATGGCCGGCGAGAAGCCCGCGTCCAGCTCCATGCCCTTGACCTCGATGACGCGCGGGGCGCCGGCGATCACCGTGCCGGCGAAGGCGCGCTTGCCCTTCTCGGTGGTGATGGTCACGCGCAGCAGCGAGTCGTAGGTCGGGCTCTTTTCCTGGCGGCTTTCCGAGACGGTCACGCCGCGCTCCTTGGCCACGGCCGGAGCCGAAACCATGTTGATCTCGGCCAGCATCGGCTTGAGCACGCCGGCCAGAGCGGCCGAGGTCAGCGGCTTGACGTTCAGGGCGGCGACTTCACCTTCGAAGGCGATGTCGATGGCCTTGATGCCGAAGTCGACCATCTGGCCGGCCAGGGCGCCGATCTTCTCGGCCAGGGCCACGAACGGCTTCAGCTTGGGGGCCTCTTCGGCGCTGACCGAGGGGCTGTTGAGCGCGTTGGTCACGGCGCCGGTCAGCAGGTAGTCGCTGACCTGCTCGGCGACCTGCAGGGCCACGTTCTCCTGGGCTTCCGAGGTCGAGGCGCCCAGGTGCGGGGTGGCCACCACCTTGTCCGAACCGAACAGCGGGTTTTCCTTGGCCGGTTCGGTGACGAACACGTCGAAGCCGGCGCCGGCCACGTGGCCTTCGTCCAGCAGCTTGCGCAGGGCGACTTCATCGACCAGGCCGCCGCGGGCGCAGTTGACGATCAGCACGCCCTTCTTGGTCTTGGCCAGGTTCTCGGCCGACAGGATGTTGCGGGTCTTGTCGGTCAGCGGGGTGTGCAGGGTGATGACGTCGGCGCGGGCCAGCAGCTCTTCCAGCTCGACCTTCTCGACGCCCATCTCGATGGCGCGCTCGGGGCTCAGGAAGGGGTCGTAGGCCACGACCTTCATCTTCAGGCCCAGGGCGCGGTCGGCGACGATGCCGCCGATGTTGCCGGCGCCGATCAGGCCCAGGGTCTTGGCGTAGAGCTCCACGCCCATGAAGCGGTTCTTTTCCCACTTGCCGGCTTGCGTCGAGGCGTCGGCCGCCGGGATCTGGCGAGCCAGGGCGAACATCATGGCGATGGCGTGCTCGGCCGTGGTGATCGAGTTGCCGAACGGGGTGTTCATCACCACCACGCCCTTGGCCGTGGCGGCCGGGATGTCGACGTTGTCGACGCCGATCGCGGCTCGAGCGCAAGGCCGTAGAACTGAAGCAGCGGCACGCCGATGGCGCCCCCGGAGGTGAAGGTCTCGACCAGCCACCCGGCGTCGCCCTTGTAGCCTTCCGGATGGAAGACCACGCCGGGGTCGAGCTCCAGGTGGGTCAGGGCGGCCCACGACCAGGCCAGGGTGGCCATCTCCTCGCCGTCGGTGGGTTCGAGCCGTTCGGCCTTGCGGCCTTCGGGCTCGGTGACGGCGATKTGGCCGGCCTCGTGCAGGATGTCGCCGGGATGGGCGAGGCGCTGCTCGTCGATCACCAGCCCCCCGAAGCGGATGTCCACTCCGGGCAGGAAGGTGTCGTCGGGCAGCTCGCCCGCCGTGACGTCGATGCCGAGGCCGATGACGAAGTCGGCCAGGCGCTGCGTCAGGGGATCGGCGAACACCGGCTTCAGGCCGCCTGGAGCGTGGCCGCCTTGGTCTCGGCGAAGGCCCAGTCGAGCCACGGCGTCAGGGCCTCCAGGTCCGAGGCCTCCACCGTCGCGCCGCACCAGATGCGCAGGCCGGCCGGAGCGTCGCGATAGCCGCCGATGTCGAGGGCCGCGCCCTCCTTCTCGAGCAGGCTGGCCAGCTTCTTGGCGAAGTCGGCCTGGGCGTCGGCCGGCAGGGCGGCGATCTGGGCGTCCACCACCTTCAGGCACACCGAGGTGTTGGAGCGGATTTCCGGCGAGGCGGCCAGGAAGTCGACCCAGTCGGTCTTCTCGACCCAGTCGGCCAGCACTTTCAGGTTCTGGTCGGCGCGGCCCTGCATGGCTTCCAGGCCGCCGATCGAGGCGCCCCATTGCAGGGCGTCCAGCGCGTCTTCCACGCACAGCATCGACGGGGTGTTGATCGTCGCGCCCTCGAACAGGTCGAGCGTGACCTTGCCGTTCTTGGTCATGCGGAACAGCTTCGGCATCGGCCAGGCCGGGACGTAGCTTTCCAGGCGGGCCACGGCGCGCGGCGACAGGATCAGGATCCCGTGCGCGCCCTCGCCGCCCAGCGCCTTCTGCCAGGAGAAGGTCACGACATCGAGCTTGGTCCAGTCCAGGTCCTGGGCGAAGGCGGCGCTGGTGGCGTCGCAGATGGTGATGCCTTCACGGTCGGCCGAGATGAAGTCGGCGTTGGGCACGCGCACGCCCGAGGTCGTGCCGTTCCAGGTGAAGACCAGATCCTTGGCCGGGTCGACCTTGGCGGTGTCGGGCAGCTCGCCGTACGGGGCGCTCAGCACCTCGACGTCCGGCAGCTTCAGTTGCTTGGTGACGTCCGTGACCCAGTCCTTGCCGAAGGACTCGAAGGCCATCAGTTGCACGGGGCGGGCGCCCAGCATCGACCACATCGCCATTTCGACGGCGCCGGTGTCCGAACCGGGGACGATGCCGATCAGGAACTCGGCGGGCACTTCGAGCACTTCGCGCGTCTGGTCGATAGCGGCCTTCAGGCGCGCCTTGCCCAGCTTGGAGCGGTGCGAACGGCCAAGGACCGCGTTCCTCAGATTTTCGGGGGACCAGCCGGGGCGCTTGGCGCAGGGGCCGGAAGAGAACTCGGGACGAGCCGGACGGATTGCCGGCTTGGCGAGGGTAGTCATAGCGATGTCTCCCATCCTTACAGATGGACTGCGCCCCGTTGGGGGGGCGTGGCCCGCCGGCGAGAAACCGCGTTTCCGCCGCGAAGGCAAGACCGAAATTTTGAAAATTTATTCCAACAGCCGCGACCGATCGTCCGGCGGCGGCAATTATTTTGCGGCGCGGGCGTTGCGACGCCAGGCCAGCAGCGTGCCGACCAGCACCGCCAGCAGGACGCCGATGGTGTTGATGTTGTTGACGCTTCTGTAGAGGTAGTCGTGCGGCTTCTCGACCACCAGATAGTAGGCGTGCAGGCTGAACTGGACGGCCTGCAGAAGCATCGCCACGCCCAGCCACTGGCTGACGAAACGCATCGCCAGCATCAGGAAGGCCACGGCCAGCGCCGCGTCGATGACCAGCAGCACGACGGCCTGCGCGCCTTCCGGCATCAGCTTGTGGGTGAGCATCACGGCCAGCGCGCCGAGCAGGACGGCCAGCGAGCCCATGCGCTCGGGACGGCTTCCCTTCAGCCATGCGAACGCCACCAGCGAGACGATCGCAATCCAGATCGCGGCGGAGATGGCGCTAGCAAGCATGCGAAAGGCCCCTAACGCAAATTAGGGGCCCTGCTAAGTTAAAGTCTTGCAACTTTGCCGTCAGGCGACGGTGCGAAGACCTTCGGCGTGACCGGTCGGGGTGCCAAGATCACCCGACTTGTCTTCCACACCCGCCAGCTTCGTGCGGATGCCCATGCGCAGCTTCACTTCGTTCAGCTGGCCATGCATGTCGACCATGGCGCTGCGGGCTTCTCCCAGCGCGGCCAGGGCCTCGACCAGCTTCGCGCTGGCCTTGTCGCCGACGACCGCCRACAGGCCGAGGTCCTTACGGGCCTTCAGCATGTCCGCCATCAGTTCGGCGGCTTCCATCATCGCCGTATCCACGGCGTTCTCGGTCGCGAACAGCTTATTGGCGACCCGTTGAGCTACGAAAACTTTTTCCACACCCGACTCCTCCAGAGAACCGAGTGAATAGGTAAACGAATCATTAACGCCGTCGCAATCGAAAATGCGCCCTAGCGTTGTTTTGTCGCGACTGCACCTGGGGGCGGAAGCGAGTCGTTAGGAACCTTGCGGCAAAATGGCCATGTTTGACCTGCGGAAGGGCCATGGACGACACGCGCCGCAATTCGGAAGCCGCCGCTCACGCGCCCTTGCAGGCGCGAATCGCCGGCGTGGCGCTGGGCACCACGGTCGCCGCGCTCACCGCCGCATGCCTGTGCTTCATGCTCCAGCAATGGAGCGTGGCGCGGCAGGAAGCCCGCGAGAACCACCGCGTCCTGGCCGAGATGGTGGCCGCCGGCGCCGCCCCGGCCCTGGCCGACCACAACGCCGTCGGCGCCAGCCGGGCGCTGGACGCCGTCATCCGCGCGCCGCACGTGGCCGGCGCCCGCCTCGTCGACCTGTCGGGCCAGACCGTCGCCCGCATCGGCGTCGAGAACGAGGCCAATGTCGAAACCCTGACCCGTCCGGTCGTGCTGCAGGGCCGCAAGGTCGGCGAACTGGCCCTGGTGGCCCGCCAGCCCAGCCTGGTCGAGATCCTGGCCCGCGACCTGGCCCTGACCGGCGCGCTGTTCTTCGGCGCCGCGGGCCTGGCGATCCTGCTGGCCAACAGCCTGGCCCGGCGGATGACCAAGCCGATGCAGCGGCTGTCCGACGCCATGCACGACATGGCCCAGGGCGGCCGCTACAGCCCCGTGCAGCAGGCCAGCGACGACGACGTCTTCCACAGCCTGACCGACAGCTTCAACCATCTGGTCTCGCGCCTCGAGGCCAACGACCACGACCTGCGCTCGGCCATGGGCGAGCTGGTCAAGGCCCGCGACGACGCCAACGCCGCCAACGTCCTGAAGTCGCACTTCCTGGCCAATATGAGCCACGAGATCCGCACGCCCCTGAACGGCGTGCTGGCCATGACCGAGGTGATGGCCATGGACGAGCTTTCGGCCCGCCAGCGCGAGCGCCTGTCGGTGATCCGCGAATCCGGCGGCCTGCTGCTGGCCGTGCTGAACGACGTGCTCGACCTGTCGAAGATCGAGGCCGGCCGCCTGGAGCTGGTCGAGCGCGACTTCGACCTGTCCTCCCTGGCCGCCTCGCTGCGCGAGACCTTCGTCGACCAGGCCCGCGACAAGGGCCTGGAATTCGGCGTCATGGTCGCCCCCGAGGCCCTGGGCGGCTGGCATGGCGACGCCGATCGCCTGCGCCAGATCCTCAACAACCTGGTGTCCAACGCCCTGAAGTTCACGCTGGAAGGCGCGGTCTCGGTGCGCTTCGCCTCGGCCGAGGACGGCTCGGGCCTGCGCATCGACGTCACCGACACCGGCATCGGCATCGCCGCCGACACCGTGCCGCGCCTGTTCGACAAGTTCGTCCAGGCCGACAGCTCGACCACGCGCCGCTTCGGCGGCTCGGGCCTTGGCCTGTCGATCTGCCGCGAACTGGCCGCCGTCATGGGCGGGGGCATCCACGTCCAGAGCCGCGAGGGCCAGGGCTCGACCTTCACCGTCGTCGTGGCCATGCCGCGTGGTCGCGGCGAAATCGCCGCCGCCCCGCCCGTCGCGGCCGAACCGGTCGACGAGGCCGCCTCGCGTCGCCTGCGCGTGCTGGCCGCCGACGACAACCTGACCAACCAGAAGGTCATCGCCGCCGTGCTCGCCCCCCTGGGGGCCGAGGTGGCGCTGGTCGCCGACGGCGCGGCCTGCGTCGAGGCCTGGCGCGCCGGCGGCTACGACGTGATCCTGATGGACATCCACATGCCGGTGATGGACGGCGTCGAGGCCGCCCGCACCATCCGCTCGCTGGAAAAGGCCGAAGGCCGCCCGCGCACCCCGATCGTGGCGGTCACCGCCAACGCCCTGGTCCACCAGGTCGAGGGCTATCTGGCCGCCGGCATGGACGGCCACGTGGCCAAGCCGATCGAGGTCACCAAGCTCTACACCGCCATCGAGGACGCCGTGGCCGCCGCCGCGCGCCTGGCCGCGGCCGAGGCGGCCGCCGCCTGATCTCAATTGTTCCGCCCACGACCGGGCGTTTTCAGACGCCAATGACCCTGTCATCCCGGCCGTAGCGCAGCGGAACGCCGGGATGACAAGTATCCTGAAGCTTTCAATTGAGTACGCCCCAGGACCTGACCCGCGACGCTCGCTCCGCGCTCATGACAACGACTTCAGGTAGATGAACCCAACATAACGACGGGCTCAGAACCGCTTCAGGCGGCACGTGGTTTCTTGTCTTCAACGTCGTCGCGACCGGCGACGGACCAGTTGAAAGGAACCGAACCGATGAAGAAGATCATTCTGCCGATCGTTGCGGTCTCGGCCCTGGCGGCCGCCACCGTCCCCGCCGCGGCCATGGCCCAGCCCATCAACCAGCGCCAGGCGCAGCTCGAACAGCGGATCGACCGCGGCGTGCGCACCGGCGACCTGACCCGCCACGAGGCCCGCCGCCTGCAGGGCGAGCTGCGCGAAGTCTCGCGCCTCGAGTACCGCTACCGCGCCGGCGGCCTGAACGGCTGGGAACGCGCCGACCTCGACCGTCGCCTGGACCGCATCAGCGCCCAGATCCGCTACGAGCGTAACGACCGCGACTACGGCCACGGCTACGGCCGCGGCGCTCCCAACCGCTGGTAACGGCGACTAGTAGGCCGGCTCCACCCGGAGCCGGCTGTCCACCACAGTGAGGCCGCGGCCGCGCAGGATCACGCGCGCGCCGCGGCTTTCGCATGACAGGTCCCCGCCCCGGCCGGGATAGGCCTGGTGGAACTCCAGCGCCGTCCTGCCCAGCTTGTCGCCATAGAGCGGCATCAGGATGCAGTGGGCCGACCCGGTGGTCGGATCCTCGGGGATCCCGGCCGCCGGCGCGAAGAACCGGCTGACCACCGCATAGGATCGCCCCGCATCCGCCATCGCCACCGCGATCACCTGGCCCTTGCCGTCGGTCGCGTCGCTGTCGACGCGGTTCAGCGCGGCCAGATCGGGCGCAAGCGCCCGCACCGCGGCCTCGTCCTCCAGCACCGCCACCAGATAGGCCCCGGCCCAGGCCTCGACCACCTTGGCGCCCAGGGCCTCGGCGAGCCCCTCGGGCGCCTCGACCCGGCGCGGCGGATTGGCCGGAAAGTCCATCTCCAGCCGCTCGCCATCGCGCCGCACCCGCAGCTCGCCCGACAGGGTGTCGAAGGCCAGCGTCTCGACCGCCACGTCCAGTTCGGCGAACAGGGCGTGCGCCGCCGCCAGGGTCGCGTGGCCGCACAGGGGCGCCTCCCGGGCCGGCGTGAACCAGCGCAGGCCGTAGCGGGCCGGGTCGGCGGTCTTCAGCAGGAAGGCCGTCTCGGCCTGGTTGTTCTCGGCCGCCAGGGCCTGCATCCAGGCGTCGGACGGCCAGCGGTCGAACGGCTCGACCACGCAGGCCGGGTTGCCCTTGAAGGGGGCGGACGCGAAGGCGTCGATGGTCCACTGGCGCATGAAAGGCTCCTCGAACTCAGGCGGCGGCGCTGGCGGCCGGTAGATGGGGCGTGATCGCGGCCAGGGCGCGGGCGACATACGTCTCCTTCTCCCCCACCGGCGCGACGTAGTGGATGGCGGCCTTGGCCTCTTCCAGGCCCGCCAGGCGCGCGATGGTCCAGGCGGCCAGGTACTGCGAGGCCAGACAGCCGCCGGCGGTGGCGACGTTGCCGTGGGCGACGAACGGGGCGTCCAGCACCTGCACCCCGGCCTCGACCACCCAGGGCTTCGTCGTCAGGTCGGTGCAGGCCGGCAGCTCGCCGATCAGGCCCAGCCTGGCCAGCAGCAGGGTTCCCGAGCATTGCGCGCCGATCAGCTGGCGCGACGGGTCCAGCGCGATGCGCGACAGCAATTCGGCGTCGGCCGCGATCTGGCGCGTCTTCGAACCGCTGCCGATCAGCACGGCGTCGGCCTGCGCGGCGAACTCCAGCGGCTGCTGGCGCTGCACGGTCACCCCGTTCAGCGAGGTCACCTGCGCCGTCGGGGCGGTGATGTAGGCCGCCCAGCCGTGGCCCTTCATGCGATTGAGGATCGCCGAGGCGATGAACGAGTCCAGCTCGTTGTAGCCGTCGAACGTCAGAACCGCGATCCGCACCGGAGCCTCCTCTTGCAGCGGGCTCCAGAGGTAGCGGGCAATGCCTCATGAGGCAAAAGGAGTATTGTCATGGTGACAATACTCCCGGAACGGCGCTTTCGGCAACCTTCGGCAAACCGGCGCGGTAGACGAAGTCGCGCAGCGTCGCCTGGCCGGTCCCGGCCGCATAGATCCCGATCTTCAGGCTGATGAAGCCGCCGAACACGTTGTGGTGCATGCCCGACACCTCCATGCGCGTGCCGTGGCGGGTCCAGGTCGCGCCGTCGTCGTACGAGTACCAGTAGGTCACCACGTGCTCGTCGTTGCGGATCTTCAGGCGAACCTTCCGGCGCTGGTGGGCGATTCGCGCCCAGGCCAGCTCCTCGGCGTACTGGAAGGTCTTCAGCGCGCTTGGCGTGACCCCCAGGCCCACGAAGGCCTTGTGATTGTAGAACAGCAGGATCCCCGCCTCGGCCTCGCCCGTCAGTTCCAGCGAGATCTCGGCCTCGTACGAGCGGTCGCCGACGATGCAGGTCAGCGGTGCGCTGTCGATCGGCGAGGCTCCCCTGCCCTTCAGCGTCAGCGCCCTGTCGCCATAGGTCGCGCGGGCGGCCTCGTCGGGTCCCGGCTCGTGGAAGGCCCACTGCACGCCCATGCGGTCGGCCGAGAAGTCGTCGCTCAGCGACAGCCCCGAAGGCCCGGCCTTGCCGCCGCGCGGCTTTCTGATGGGCTTGGAGAGATCCCCGCCCAGCGGCCGGAACCAGCCGTCGGCGGTCCATTCGATCGGCTCCAGCAGGGTCTGGCGGCCCAGCGTCCAGTAGCCGTTCTCGTAGCCGTGATAGACCATCCACCAGTCGCCGGCCGGCCCCTCGACGAGGCTGGCGTGGCCGCGCGACCACCACGGCTCGTCCTTGCTGCGCGTGCGCACCAGCGGATTGTGCGGGCAGTGCTCCCACGGGCCGTGCACCGAGCGCGAGCGGGCGGCGATGACCATGTGGCCGGTCACCGGCCCGGCCGTGCCGCCCACGGCCGTGATCAGGTAGAACCAGCCGCCGTGGCGCAGCAGCTTGGGGCCTTCGGGGGCGAAGTTCTCGACGATCCAGTCGTCGGGATAGCGCCAGGGGTCGTAGGCCTTCTCCAGCGGGCCGTCGGTCGCCAGGCCGTCGTCGGTCAGGCGGATCTTGCGCACGCCGTTGACGAAGAGATAGCGCCGCCCGTCCTCGCCGACGACGTGGCCAGGATCGATGCAGCCGCTGATCTTCAGATCGACCGGCTCGCTCCACGGCCCCTCGATGCTGTCGGCCCAGATGACGAAGATCGACCAGCCCTGTCCGGTCGGATCGGCCGGGATGTAGATGAAGTAGCGGCCCTCGTGCTTGACGAGGTCAACGGCCCAGATCGTGCCCAGCGGCGCCTTCAGCGCCGGACCGACCGGCGCCCAGTTCACCAGGTCGGTCGACTTCCAGATCACCAGTCCCGGATAGGCCAGGAACGATGAGAAGGTCATGTAGTAGACCTCGCCGTCCTTGAGGATCGTCGGGTCGGGATGGTCGCCGGCGATGATCGGGTTCAGGTAGGTCCCGTCGCCGCGGTCGGCGATGCGGCGGCCGTCGGGGCCCTTGCCCCAGGCCGGCGCGGCCTTGTCGATAGGCCCGGCCTGCGCCGCCAGGGCCGGCGCTGCGGCGGCGCCCGCCAGGAGGCCTTTGAACAGGGTGCGGCGCGGCAGGGCCATGGATCGCTCACGAAAATGATAGCGCTATCAAGTTTCGTAGAGCGGCCCGCCCGAAGCGTCCAGAGCGCTCAGCCCTCGACGCTGATCTCCGGCCAGCGGGCCTTGGCCGAGCCGGTGGTGCGCGCCCAGCCGCCCGCGCCCTTCACCCGCAGGGGATTGGGCCGCAGGCGCATGGCGAACAGGTCGTCCAGGCCGAACGGCGCCCAGACCCGCAGGGTCTCGTCCGCCTCCAGCCGCACGCCCACGCAGAACGCCGTGGCAACGAACCGCTCCAGGGCCTCGGCGCTGGAGCGCAGGGCCGGATAGGGCTCGTCGGCGCCGAACTTCTTCTCGAACCACAGGTGCACCCGGGCCTGGTTGCGCACCTCGACCAGTTCGCGCAGCGGCGGCTCGAAGGCGGCGGCGACGCGCTGGATCACGACGTCCTCGGCCTCGTAGGAGGTGTCGCGATCGTCGTGATAGGCGACGTCGTAGTCCTTGATGCCGTAGTCCAGCGGCCGGCCGGTCAGGCTGTTGAACACTGGCTGGTAGACCGCCCCGGAAAAGATCATCCAGTCGGGCAGGTCGAGATCACGGATGGTGCGCAGCACCTGCATGGTCGTCGGCGTGGCGCGGACGATCTCGATCAGGCGGGCTTCGAGGTCGCTCATCAGCGCACCGGCCAGGCGTGGTCCAGCGGGCCGTGGCCCTTGCCCAGCCCCGGGGCGCGCAGCATGGCTTCGTGCACGTAGTTCCAGGCCCGGGCGACGGCCTGGGTCAGCGGCAGGCCTTGCGACAGGCCAGCGGCGATCGCGCTGGCCAGGGTGCAGCCGGTGCCGTGGGTGTGGCGGGTGTCGATCCGCTCGCCCTCGAAGCTGGTCTCGCCCTGCGGGGTGATCAGGAGGTCGACGACCCGCTCGATTCCCTTTTCGCTCTTGTTGGCAACATGGCCGCCCTTCATCAGCACGGCCTTGGCGCCCAGGGCCAGCAGGGCCTCGCCGGCGCGGCGCTGGTCGTCGAGGGTCTCGACGGCCAGGCCCGTCAGGGCGCTGGCCTCGGGGGCGTTGGGGGTCAGCAGGGCAGCGCGGGGGATCATCAGCGCCTTGACCGCGTCGATCGCGCGCTCGGCCAGCAGCGGCGCACCGCCCTTGGCGATCATCACCGGATCGACGACGGCGGGAACTTCCGGCGCGCTCGCCAGCACGCGGGCCACGGTCTCGACCACGCCGACGTCGCCCAGCATGCCGGTCTTGAAGGCGTCGGCGCCGATGTCGTCGAGCACGGCGCGGGCCTGGGCCTCGATCACCTCGAGCGGGATCGGGTGCACGCCGGTGACGCCCAGGGTGTTCTGCACGGTGACGGCGGTGATCGCCGTGGCCGCATAGCCGCCGAGCGCGGTGATGGTCTTGATGTCGGCCTGGACGCCCGCGCCGCCGCCGGAATCCGATCCGGCCAGGACGAGCACGCGGCCCAGGAAGTGCGAGTCGGAGGATGGCGCTTGAGTCACGCGCCTCTCCTACCCCGCTTTTGAAGTCGGTTGAACCGGCGTCAGGCCGCGCCGAAGGCGGCGGTCAGGCGGTCGAACTGGGCCTGGACGGGGCGCGGGGCCTCGTCGACGGCGGCGGCCTCGACATACATGCGCTGGTCCAGGTGGCGGACGCGCTCGTACAGGCGCTCGGAGCGCTGCAGCAGGCTGACCAGGCCGAAGGGCAGGTCTTCGACGGCGGCCTGCTGCTCGCCGGCCTCCAGGGCCAGGCGATAGTTCTCGGCGCAGGCGGCCTCGGGGGCCATCTCGCCTTCCTTCACCGCGCGCTGCACCAGCAGCCACGAGGCCACCTGCATCAGGCGGGTGGTCAGGCGCATGCTTTCGCTCGCATAGGCCAGGGCGGCGTTGCGCGAGAGGATCTTGCTGTCGTGCCGGCCGGCGCCGTCGAGATAAGCCGCGGTCTCCTCGACCAGCAGCATGCCCTCGTCGAAGGTGCGGTCGAACAATTCCGAGCGGGCGAAGTCCTGGATGACTCCCGCCCGCCAGGGGGCCGTGGACGCGTTCGGATCGGTCATGTCTACTCAATGCCCCAAAGGCCGCGAGGACGTCTCGCTTGTCGGGGAGGACTGCAACCCCCGTGCCAAGTCTTAACGTCCCGTTTCGCGACCGCCCGACTCGGTGCGACCGACAGGCGCACGTCAGCGTCCACTGCTAGCGTAAACCCTTCGTTAGTCTAGGCGACCAAACAGCGCATCGGCCGCCGCGCGTCCCGCTTTCTTCTTGCTGAGTTGGGCCTTGGTGCGGGCGATCTCGGCTTCCAGCGCCTCGATCCGCTCTTCCAGTTCGCGCACGCCGTAGATCTCGAGATCCTCGTGCGTGGCCGTGTTCAGCGCGTCGCCGCGGAACGCGCGCGGCTCGACCGGCTCTTCGATCATGGATGACCTCCCTTTCCGACCGACCATGAGACGCCTACCTAGGGCGCAACGCAAGCGCGACGGAGCGACAGGCCGATGTCCCAGACCATGACCGCGATCGAGATCGAGGGCGGAAAAGGGGCGGCCGACGCCCTGCGTCCGGCAGAGGTGGAACGCCCGACGCCGGGCCCCGGCGAGATCCTGATCCGGGTCCGCGCGGCCGGCGTCAATCGCCCCGATCTGTTGCAACGCCTGGGTTTCTACCCCCCGCCGCCAGGCGCGCCGACCACCCTGGGCCTCGAAGTGGCCGGCGAGGTCGAGGTCGCCGCCGGACGCTGGAAGGTCGGCGACAAGGTCTGCGCCCTGCTGGGCGGCGGCGGCTATGCGCAATACGCCGTGGTCGACGCCCGCCAGGCCCTGCCCGTGCCCGAGGGCTTTGATTTCGTCCATGCCGCCGCCCTGCCCGAGACGGTCTTCACCGTCTTCGCCAACGTGTTCGAACATGGCGCGCTGAAGCCCGGCGAGACCATTTTGATTCATGGTGGCACGTCCGGTATCGGGACAACGGCGATCGCCATGGCCAAGGCGGCCGGCGCGACCGTCATCGCCACCGGCCGCGGGGCCGACAAGAAGGCCAAGGCGCTGGAACTGGGCGCCGATCTGGCCGTCGACGCCAAGACCGAGGACTTCGCGGAGATCGCCAAGGCGGCCGGCGGCGTCGACGTGGTGCTCGACATGGTCGGGGCGGCCTATTTCGRCAAGAACCTCGAGGCCCTGAAGACCGGCGGCCGCATCGTCTACATCGCCGCCCTGGCCGGCGGCGTGCTGGAAGTGCCGGTGATGAAGGTGATGCAGAAGCGCGCGGTGATCACCGGCTCGACCCTGCGCCCCCGCCCCGCCGACGAAAAGGCCCGCCTGGCCGCCGAGGTCGAGCGCGTCGTCTGGCCCTGGATCGCGGCCGGCAAGCTCAAGCCCATCGTCGACGCCGTCTTCCCCCTGGCCGACGCCGCCAAGGCCCACGCTCACCTGGAAGCCGGCGAGCACGTGGGCAAGGTGGCCCTGACCACCTGAGGGTCCTTTCCCGCCGCCCCGCCTTCGCGGGGGAGTTCGGCGGGAAGCGGCCGGGCCGGCTGAATGTCGGCCCGACCTAGTCCACCTGGATCGCGCACAGGCCAAAGCCCAGCGCGCGATCATCGTCGGAAAGCCCGTCGTCGCGCGGCGACACGCAGCGCTCAGTCTCGAACGTCAGCCAGTGCAGGCCCGGATCGAGGCCGGGCGGCAGGTCGGCCGCGACGGTGATCGGCTCCCCGGCCTCCAGCCGCACGCTCATCCAGGCCTCGCCGTTCAGGCGCACGGCCAGGTCGTAGCTCTGGCGGCTGGGCGAGGCGAAGGCCGCCACCGTCAGGCTCAGCCGCCGCCCCTCGTCGCCCGGCGCCAGGCGCAGGCGGGCCTGGCATCGCGGACGGGCCGACCAGGCCCCCCAGGGCTCGACCGCATGAAAGCCGCTGAGCGAAAGCCGATTGCTCGCGCCGGGCCCGCTGGGCTGGCCGGGCGTCAGCGGATCCAGGCCGCGCTCCAGGGCGGCGATCTGCTCAAGCAGGCGCGCCCGCTCGCCGGTCCAGCCGCCGTAATCGCCGCCGGGATCCCAGGCCTGCAGGTGGCGAGCCACGGCGCGCGCCGCCGCTTCGCCTGAGACGGCGGGCTCGTCCGCCCAGGACGCGATCACACGGTCGTAGAGCGCCACGTAGCGCGCGGCCCAGTCGTCCACGCCCGCCTCGGCCCGCACCCGCGCGCCCACGCCGGCGGCGTCCTCGGCGTCATAGGCGTCCAGCGCGGCGGCGACGTTCTCGACGCTGACCGGCCGCGACAGCAGGCGCAGGCCGAAGTTCTCCTGCCGCCAGTCGTCATAGACGCGGCTGTCGACCATGCCGGCGAACCCGCGTCCGTCGCAGACGATCACGGCGCGCCCGCAGGCCATGGCCTCGATCGCGCTCATGGCGCTGGTGAACACCACGTCGTACTGCGGGATCAGCGCCTCGGGCCGGGCCACCAGCCCCCCGCCGAAGCTTCCGACCGTGTCGAGCTCCACGCCCCGGGCCTGGCAGGCGGCCCTGATCGCCTCCAGGTGTCCGAAGTTCTTGGCGAAGGCCAGGGCGCGGCGCGGAGCCGCCGGCAGGGGCGGCCCCGGCTGGAAGCGTCGCAGGTCGACGGCGTTGAGGATCACCTCCACCCGCTCGGGCGCGATCCCGTCCTGAACGGTCAGGCGGTCGCGAAACGCCCGGCTGATCGCCACGTAGGTCACGATGTTCGGCAGCTTGGGCGCGGCGTCGTGCCAGGCGACAAAGTCATGGCAGACGAAGATGGCCGGCGTCCGCGGAAAGCGCGCCGCCGCCGCCGCGGTCTGGGTCAGGTGATGGCCGTGGATCACGTCCGGCGGCTCGGCGATCAGGTCGATGTCGTCGACCACCGGGATCGAGGCGCTTCGCAGTTCCTCGACGATCGGTCCCAGCCGCGGGGAATAGACCATGGGTCGATGCCCGGCCCGCATCAGCGCCAGCGCCAGCTCCCGCGTCAGCACCTCGGTGCCCGAACGGCTGGCCAGGGTCAGATTGGTCAGCAGGACCCTCAGGCCCTCTCTCCTCAGCATGCGTACACCGCCGGCGCGGCGCCCATCCGGTCGGCCAGTGCGGCGACCACCGGCCGCATGTGCGCCCAGGTCAGGGCCTGGTCATAGACGCCGGCTGCGACGCGGGAACGCCCGTGGCTCTCGTACCAGGGCGCGCCGGACGGGATCAGGGCCTCCAGGGGCGGCGGCTGATGCAGGGTTTCGACCTCGATCGCAACGGCGCCGACCGCCTCGACCAGCGCGGCGACGTCGTCGGAAATGTCGGGAAAGCGCGCGATCAGCCCCCGCTTCCAGGCGGCCTCCCGCGCCGCCAGGGCGATGCGCCTGACCTCGGGCCCGGGTTCTGCGTGAGCGTTCGCGCCCAGGACGACCGGATAGTCGAGACAGGCGAGCGGCCGGCCCAGGCGAGCCTCGGCGATCGCCGCGGCCGTTCGCGCCATCAGGTGGGTCAGATCATGCACCGGATTGTAGTTCTGCCAGCCGTCGGTCACCACCAGCCCCACGCCGCGCGCCACGAAGGCCTTGGCGAGGGTCTCGGCCAGGGTCAGGAACGGCTCGACCTGGCCGGCCATGATCCACTGGTACAGCGTCACGTCATGGAAGGCGCCGAACGGCTCGCGCGGCTGGGCCCCGGTCTCGGCGGCCAGCGCGCGGCTAGCGGCCATGCGCCCTTCGTCCAGCCGGCTGCGCGCGCCTTTGGCGACGACGATCAGATCGGGCCGCTCGCGTCTGGACCAGGCGCTCAAGCGAAGCTCGTGCCCGGGGTGCGCAATCACCAATGCCGACCGCAATGGAACTCCTATGTTCGACCTTGGCCCAACGTCGGCGCGCCGCTCGCACGATTCTGGACGAGGGCGGTAATCGTCGCGAGCATAGCAGGAACCAAGCGAGCGAGCGTCGATCCCCGTTCCCTTTCGCTGAGAACCGCATTATAGCTCGGTGTTGAACAACCCCGCCCGGCCGAAAGGTCGGGCGCCGTCATTTCTGGAGGACCGCATGTCCGAGATCCTGATGCCCAAGGCGACCGCCGTCTGGCTCGTGGACAACACCTCGCTGAGCTTCGAGCAGATCGCCGACTTCTGCGGCCTGCACCCGCTGGAAGTCCGCGGCATCGCCGACGGCGAAGTGGCGCGCGACATCCGCGGCGCCGATCCCATCGGCAACGGCCAGCTGACCCGCGAAGAGCTGGACAAGGCCCAGGGCAACCCGAACTACCGCATGAAGGCCCAGGTCAGCCGTCACGCCGAGCTGCTGAAGCCGGCCAAGAAGGCTCCGCGCTACACCCCGGTGTCGCGCCGCCAGGACCGTCCGGACGCCATCGCCTGGTTCATCCGCCACCACCCGGAAGTGACCGACGCCCAGATCTCCAAGATCCTCGGCACGACCAAGGCCACCATCGAGCAGGTGCGCAACCGCACCCACTGGAACGCGGCCAACATCAAGCCGGTCGACCCGGTGACGCTTGGCCTCGTCGGCCAGCTGGAACTCGACGCCCTCGTCAAGAAGGCCGCCGAGAAGAAGGCCAAGGAAGACGCCAAGCGCGGCATCGTCGCCGAAGACCCCACCCTGCGCCCGGCGGCCGAAACCGCCTATCTCACCGAGGAAGAGCAGGAAGAGCGCGACATCCGCGCCTCGCGCGCCGAGCCCAAGGCCGAAGACGTGTTCGGCTCGTTCTCGGGCAATGTCGACGACGAGGACGACGAGGACTGATCCTCGTCTGGTCTCAGACAGCAAAAAGGCCCATCCGACGCTCGGATGGGCCTTTTCTATGCCTTTCGGCCGGAGCGTGGCTCGGCACGCTCCAAATATTCTGTGGGCGAGCCTGCTAATCTGTTTCCCGTGGAAACAGGCAGGCTCTAGTGGAGCCGGGCTCGAAGTCCCTCTATCTCCTCCTTGAGCCTGAGCTTCTGCCGCTTGAGCTCTCGGAGCCTGGTGGCGTCGCTACCCGGACGGTTGGTCTCCTCCTGGATCGTGCGGTCGAGGTTCTCGTGACGGGACCCCAGCTCGCGGATACGGGATTCGATGGCCATCGGTTCGGCCTCCTTTTGGGCTGTTGACCGAAGGAGTGAACACCCGCTGGCCCGGACTGTCAGATCACATATGATTGCAACCAGCAGCGCTTGACGTGGCGTCGCTTAATCCCGTGACGGACGAAAATTCACCATGACGGACGCCGCAACGCCTGCCACCAAGCCTCGCCTGGTCGTCGGAATTTCCGGCGCCTCGGGGGCGCTGTACGGCCTGCGGACCCTGGCCGCCTGCCGCGACCTGGGGGTCGAAAGCCACCTCGTCATGAGCAAGTCGGCGGCACTGACCCTGACCCAGGAGACCGGCCTTGCGGTCGGCGACGTGGCGGCCATGGCCGACGTCGCGCACCGGGTCGGCGACGTCGGCGCCTCGATCGCCTCGGGCTCGTTCCGCACGCTGGGCATGATCGTCGCCCCCTGTTCGGTGCGGACCATGAGCGAGATCGCCACCGGCGTGACCTCGTCCCTGCTGACCCGCGCCGCCGACGTGGCGCTGAAGGAGCGCCGGCCGCTGGTGCTGATGGTGCGCGAAAGCCCGCTGCACCTGGGCCACCTGCGCACCCTGACGCGCCTTGCCGAGATGGGCGCGGTGATCGCCCCGCCGGTTCCGGCCTTCTATGCCAAGCCCGCCTCCATCGAGGAGATGGTCGACCAGTCGGTGGGCCGCGCGCTGGATCTCTTCGGCCTGACCTGGGGCCCGGTGAAGCGCTGGGGCGAGGACCTGCCAACCGTCAATCAAGCGGACGAAAATTAACGGCCATGCGGTTCTGGGACTGGGCGCTCGGCGTCTATGCGCGACAGCCTGTCGCAGCCGCGTGCCTGCACCTACAGGACGCCCACGGCCAGAACGCGCCGTTCCTGCTGTGGGCCGCCTGGGCCGCGCTGGAGGGACGTCCCGTCGACCTGCCGCGCGCCGCCGGCCTGATCCGCGCCTGGGAGGCCGAGGTGGGCGCGCCGCTGCGCGGCGTGCGCCGGGCGCTCAAGCCCTCGCGCCCCGACGTCGAGGACGCCGCCCGCGAGACCTTCCGCGAGCAGGTCAAGGCGGCCGAGCTGGCCGGCGAGAAGCTCTTGATGGAAAGCCTGGAGGCGACCTGCGGCCCCGTCGCCGCCACCCGCGACGTCTATGGCGCCCTGCTGGCGGCCGCCCGGGCCACCGGCGATCCGCCGCCCGAGGCGGCGCTGGCCAGACTTGCCGACGCCCTGGCCTGAACGGCCGTGAGAGCCCTTTACCGCCCGTCAGGCTTTGCTATCTATCACCGCCTTCGGACAGGGGCCCACGGGAGGAACGTCCATGAATGACGACGATCCTTCGGAAGACACCATCATCGCGGTGGAGCGTCGCCTGGCGACGCTGCGCGAGGAGCACCAGGACCTGTCGGACGCCGTCTCGGCCCTGGAGGAACGCCCCCAGCCCGACATGCTGCAGATCGCCCGCCTCAAGCGCCGCAAGCTGGCTTTGAAGGACGAGATCGTGCGCCTGGAAGACCAGGTGACCCCGGACATCATTGCTTAGGCCGTAGGGCCCCCTCCGGCCCTCCGGGCCACCTCCCCCAGAGGGGGAGGATCTAGAGCGCCCAGATGCTCCCCCTTTGGGGGAGCTGTCGGCGAAGCCGACTGAGGGGGCCTGCCCCCTACTCCAGGTCCCCCGGCCCGAACGCTTCGGGCAGCAGGCTCCAGAACGGCGTGCGCACCGTGGTCGCGCCGCCCTGCACCGAGACGATCTCGCAGGTCTTGCTGGCGAACTCGCCGATGCGCTGACGGCACGCGCCGCAGGGCTGGACCACGGCGTCGGAGCCGGCGGCGATGTAGACGCGCTCGATCCGGCGCCCGCCGGCGGTGATCATCGCGCCGATCGCCGCCTGCTCGGCGCAGGTGCCCGACGGATAGGCCGCGTTCTCGACATTGACGCCGAAATGCACGCCGCCCTGGTCGTCGACTACGGCGCTGGCGACGGTGAAGTTCGAATAGCGGGCGTAGGACCGCGCCAGATAGTCCGGCAGCCGCGCGGCGACGGCGGCTTCGTCGGAGCCTGAGATATCGGAAAAAGAACGTGCGGCGCTCATGCCATCCCTCGGATCCCGGCAGGATCGCGCCGGGAACCGAGGCAATCAGTCGCGGGGCGGTTATGCAAGCGCAAACCGCACCTTCCAGTTCAGCTTTCGCCGGGCGCCAGGGCCACGATCGACAGGGCGTGCACGGGGCCGGCCATCTCCTCGCGCAGGGCCTGGAAGATCAGCCGCTGGCGGGCCACGCGCGGCTTGCCCGCAAAGGCCTGGGCCTCGATGGTCAGGTTGAAGTGGCTCTCGCCGCCCTCGCGGTGGCCCGAGTGGCCGCTGTGGCGATCGCTGTCGTCGACCAGTTCCAGCCTGGTGGGCGAAAAAGCGGCGGTGAGCTTGGCTTCGATGGCGTCTGCGACGGCGCCCATGGTGATCTCCGGCATGTCAATCCTTGAACGGAAATAGCCTGCGCTTACTCTAAGCGCCATGAGCCGCGCGTTCGAGTATCGCCCCAAGTTCTTCGACATCCGGGTCCGCCCGCCCAAGCCGGGCGAGGAGGAGGGTCCGCGCGCGGACGACGTCTACAAGCTAAAGCCCGGCCAGAAGCGCTGCGACCACGCCGACTGCCTGCGTCCGGCCGACGCCAAGGCGCCCAAGAGCCGCGACCTGCCCGGCCAGTACTACAACTTCTGCCAGCAGCACGCGGCCGAGTACAACAAGAACTGGAACTTCTACGCCGGCATGAACGAGGGTCAGATTCGCGCCGAGCAGGAACGCGAGAAGATGACCGGCGGCCGCCCCACCTGGAGCATGAAGGCCGACGCCGGCTCGCGCGAGGCCGCCGCCGCCGCCGCCCGCGACGCCCGCAACATGGCCGACCCGTTCGGCCTGTTCCGCGCCCAGCAGCGCCGCGCGGAGTCCGCCGGCACGGGCCGCGCCGTCGGCAAGCTGGAGCGCCAGGCCCTGGCCGACATGGATCTGGACGTCGACGCCGACGCCGCGGCCATCCGCGCCCGCTACAAGGAACTGCTCAAGCGCTGCCACCCCGACATGAACGGCGGCGACCGCAGCGCCGAGCACAAGCTCCAGCGCGTGATCAAGGCCTACAAGACCCTGCAAAAGTCGGGCCTGGCCAAGTAGGCGCCCCCTCCCCGTCCCGCCAAACAGAAAACGGCCCCGCCCGAGGGGGCGAGGCCGCTTGAAACACATCAGTCGAGGCCGAAAAGGCCTCAGTCGTCGCGATGAACGCGTTCACGGCGCTCGTGACGCTCCTGGGCCTCGAGGCTCAGGGTGGCGGTCGGACGGGCGTCGAGACGGGCCAGGCCGATAGGCTCGCCGGTCTCTTCGCAGTAGCCGTAGCTGCCGTCTTCGACGCGGCGCAACGCCTGGTCGATCTTGGAGATCAGTTTCCGTTGCCGATCGCGGGTCCGCAGTTCCAGCGCTCGGTCGGTTTCCGACGACGCCCGGTCAGCGAGGTCGGCATGGTTTTCAGTTTCAGTCTGAAGATGGGACACCGTCTCGCGAGATTCGCGGAGGATCTCTTCTTTCCAGCCGAGCAGCTTCTGCTTGAAATATTCAAGCTGACGCTCGTTCATGAAAGGCTCGTCGTCCGAAGGACGATAGGTGTCCGGTTCTTTAAGAACAGTGGCCGTCTGCATCAACGCCTCACGCCCCGATGAACTCCGCCCTCAGCGGGCGGTGTGCTTATACCAAAACGATAGCCCCGTTCAATGAACGTCGCATGAGCGGCGCATTCAGACGCGCGAGCGCCTGCGAACCGCCCCTGCGGGCGACGGCGACTCACGCATACGGCGAGCTTCGCCGCACCGACCGGGGCTGTAAAATCGCGGGAAAGGGCCAGAGGTTCCATCCCGCTGCTCCTCACGCGCCGCGCATGACGGCCAACTTGGCCTCTTCGACGGCGGCGCGGGTCTCGATCTCGTTGAGCAGGCTCTGCAATTTCGGATCGTCGACGGCTTCGCGATGCTCGCGAACGGCCCGCTTGAGCTTGTCGATGGTGCTGGGCGAGACCTCCCCGTCCAGCACGGCGATCTTCAGGCCGTCGAGGATGTCGAGGATGTCGTCGGCCCGGCGGATCGCCCGGCGCTTGCGCTCGGTCGGATCCATGTTGGCCTGCAGGGCCAGCAGGGCGTCCAGCGAGCCCACGCCCGCCAGGCCGCCGGCCGCCGCGGTTCCGGCCACGCCGCCGGCCGCGCCGACGCTGGGCAGCGAGAAGCTGGACCCGCCGCCTGTCGGCCGCGCGCGTGATGCGCCAGCCGCGCCTACGCCTCCCGTGCTCGAAACCTTCATGACGACCGTCGCTCCACCGCTGGTCTTGTACGCTTACATATAGGGAGTCGCGCCCCCCGATGAGAACTCATATTCGAGAAGCGCGCTTGAGGTATGGTTAATGCCGGGCAGAATCTGCCGGACAGGAATGTCGCAGGCGTTTTTGCCCGCCTTGATCATTGATTTTCCTCACCTTTTCCGCTGGCCCAATTCTGGCATGGGCCGCGACGGAATTGCGTCCTCGGTGTGGAAGTCCATGCGTCGTTCACTTTTCAGCTCCGTTCTCGCCGGCCTGGCCCTCGCGGCCATGACCGTCGTCGCCGCCCCGGCCGTCGCCAAGTCGCGGATCAAGGACATCGTCGCCGTCGAAGGCGTGCGCGATAACCACCTGATCGGCTACGGCATCGTCACCGGCCTGAATGGCACGGGCGACAGCCTGCGCAACGCGCCGATGACCAAGCAGAGCATGGAAGCCCTGCTGGAGCGCCAGGGCGTCAACGTCCGCGACGCCAACCTCAACGCCAAGAACTCGGCGGCCGTCATGGTCACGGCCAAGCTGCCGCCGTTCGCCGCCACCGGCTCGAAGATCGATGTCTCGGTCTCGGCCATGGGCGACGCCAAGAGCCTGCAGGGCGGCACCCTGCTGGTCACCGCGCTGCAGGGCGCCGACGGCCAGACCTACGCCGTCGCCCAAGGCCAGGTGCAGACCGGCGCGGTGTCGGCCGGCGGCGCCTCGGGCAGCTCGATCAGCCGCGGCGTACCGACCGCCGGCCGCATCGCCGCCGGCGCCGACGTCGAGCGCGAGACCGGCTTCCAGATGGTGGCCATGAGCGAGCTGCGCCTGTCGCTGCGCAACCCCGACTTCACCACCTCGCGCCGCATCGCCGACGCCATCAATTCCAAGTACCCGGGCTGCGCCCAGGCCCAGAACCCGACCATCGTCGCCATCCGCTCGCCGGCCGGCATGGACATGATCAGCTTCGTGACCGCCATCGAGAACCTGGAAGTCGAGCCCGACGGCCCGGCGAAGGTGATCATCGACGAGGTCAACGGCGTGGTGGTGATGGGCGACGACGTCCGCATCAGCCAGGTGGCGATCGCCCAGGGCAACCTGACCATCTCGGTCCAGGAGACCCCGGCCGTCAGCCAGCCCGCCCCGTTCAGCCAGGGCCGCACCGCGGTCGTCCCGCAGTCGGCGATCAGCATCGACGAGGAAAAGGGCAAGAAGCTGATCACCCTGGGCGGCGGCGCGTCGCTCAAGAGCCTGGTCGGCGGCCTCAACGCCCTGGGCGTCACCCCGCGCGACATGATCACCATCCTGCAGGCGGTGAAGGCCGCCGGCGCCCTGCAAGCCGACATCGAGGTGATGTGATGAGCGCCTTCGCGATCGCCTCGCCGCCGATCACCGGCCTGACCGCCGGCTCTGCGCCCACCGCCAACTCGGCCGCCGAGCTGCTCAAGCGCGGCAAGATCAAGGAAACGGCGCAGAAGTTCGAGGCCTCGTTCCTGTCGGTGATGATGCAGTCGATGTTCGAGGGCGTGAAGACGCCCGAGCCCTTCGGCGGCGGCCAGGGCGAGGAGATGTTCAAGTCGCTGCTCACCGACGCCATGGCCAAGGAAGTGACCAAGGCCGGCGGCATCGGCGTGGCCTCCACGGTCCAGCGCGAGATGCTGAAGATGCAGGGCCTGCAGGAGGTCGCCCAATGATGAGCTCCGCCCCCCTCTCTCCCTCAGACGAGCGCGTCGAACAGCTGATCGTCCTGACCGAGCGCCTGACCGACCTGATCGCCAAGCAGGCCACCGCCTTCGAGGCCCGCCGCCCGCACGAGGCCGCCCGCCACGTCGAGGAGACGGCCAAGCTGGCCAACGTCTATCGCCACGAGTCGGCGCGGGTGCGCGGCAACGTCGCCCTCGTGCAGGCCGCCCAGCCCGACCGTCGCCGCCGCCTGGTGCGCGCCACCGAGGCCTTCGACGCCGTGCTGGCCCGCCAGTCGCGCGCCATCGCCGCGGCCAAGACCGTCACCGAGGGCCTCGTCCGCGCCGTCGCCAACGAGATCGCCGCCCAACGCCCGCAGGCCGCCGGCTACGGCCCCAGCGCCCACGGCGCCGGCTACGCCAACAACGCCACCGCGATCACCCTGAACCGGAAGGCCTAGGGCCTCCCTCTTGGGACCTCCCCGACAACGAAGAACGCCGCGACAGCCGATCGGCCGTCGCGGCGTTTTTCGTTCGCGCCCCAGGAACCTCCCCCTCTGGGGGAGGCCAAGAAGCCGTGCGTCCTTCGAGGCTCGGCTTCGCCTCGCACCTCAGGATGAGGACTTCAGTGCAAAGGAGAACCTCATCCTGAGGCGCCCGCGCAGCGGGCCTCGAAGGACGCAAGGCGCCAACCGCAGATCCTCCCCCTCTGAGGGAGGCGGCCTCCCCCTACTCCACGCCCGCCACGGCCAGGAGCGCGGCCAGGCCCACCTGCATGCCCTTGATCGTCTCGCCCTTCTCGACGTCGATCCATTCGTCCAGGGCGTGGGCCCGGCCGCCCTTGCCGCCGGCGCCGATGGTGATGGCCGGGACGCCCAGGCTCATGGGCAGGTTGGCGTCGGTCGACGAGGCCTCGTGCTCGGGCTTGAAGCCCAGGGCCGAGATCGCCGCCGCCGTCGCCGTGACGATGGTCGCCTGCGGGTCGGTGCCGCCGGCCGGGCGCTCGCCGATCACCTTGGCGTCGTAGGAAATCACGCCTGGCTTGGTCGAGCGGGCGGCGTTCTCGCCGGCCACGGCCTTGTCGAGGATGCCGATGAAGGTCTGGTCCAGCTTGGCCAGTTCGGCGGCGCTTTCCGAGCGCATGTCGAACTCCAGGAAGATCTGGTTGGGGATCGAGTTCACCGAGGTGCCCCCGCCCACGACGCTGGCCGAATAGGTGGTCTTGGGATCGGCCGGCGGCTTGACCGCATAGAGGTCGACCACCGACTGGGCCATGGCCGCCATCGGGTTGACCACGCCGAACGCGCCGTAGCTGTGGCCGCCCGGGCCCTTGAAGGTGACGCGGTAGCGCTTGGAGCCGACGCCCCGGTCGACGATGCGCGAGGGGTCCGAGCCGTCCATCGAGAAGAAGGCGCTGATCCGGCCCTTGTACTTGCCCCGATTGAAGAGGTGCTTGACCCCGCGCAGGTCGCCCGGCCCCTCCTCGCCCACATTGCCGACGAACAGGATGTCGGCCTTGGTCTTGATCTTGGCCGCGTCCATCGCCCGCACATAGGCCAGCAGCACGGCCAGCGAGCGGGTGTCGTCGCCAATGCCGGGCGCCGACAGCTTGGTGCCCTCGCGCTTGACCTTCACGTCGGTGCCTTCGGGGAAGACGGTGTCGAGGTGGGCGGCGATGACCACGAACGGGCCCTTGCCCTTGGTCGCCGTCCCGGCCCGCACGCCCATGACGTTGCCCTCGGCGTCCATCTCGACGTCGGTCAGGCCCACGGCCTTGAGCATCTCCAGATAGGCCTTGGCGCGCTTTTCTTCCTTGAACGGCGGCGCGGGGATCTCGGTCAGGGTGACGATGTCGGCGACGGTGCGATCGTAGTCGGCGTCCAGCTGCTTCACGGCGGCCTTGAAGCCCGGGCCGCCGACGATCTTCTGCACGGCCTTGACCGAGGTGTCGGTCTTCTCGGCGGCGTCGGCCTCGGGACCATAGAGGGCGCCGGCCGCGAACAGGGAGGCGGCGAACAGCATCGAACGCGACAGGCGGCGCATGGGCGAAGGCTCCGATTCCAGGTGCGCCGACCAGAGCGGGGCGACGGCCGCCTTGGCAATCCCCAAATGTTCGGGACGGCTCCTCTGGACGAACGCCGCTCGCCACCCGACATTGACCCTTCGTAAGCCACCGCCMGGAAGACACGCCATGGCCCACCTGAAAGCCGCCGCCGCGCTCGCGGGCCTTGGCCTGCTGCTGTCCGCCGCCCCCGCCCTGGCTCAGGCTCCCGCCTCGGCCAGCGGCCCGCTGGGCGTGGCCGGCAAATGGACGCTGGATCTGTCGCGCTCGCGCTTCAACGAGCCCCTGACCGGCGCTGCGCCGATCAGCGGCGAGCTCGACATCACCAAGGACGACGGCAAGGCGATCGCCTGGACCCTGGTCGAGGAGGACGACGAGGGCGTGGCCGCCATCCAGTTCGCCGACGCGCCCCTGGACGGCTCGCCCACCCGCGCCGTGGTCAACTTCAACTTCGTGACCTTGAGCGTCGAGCGCACCGGCCAGTCCAGCGTCGCGGTCATGACCCACGGCCAGACCGGCCGCCGCCAGAGCATGCGCGTGGGCGTCACCGCGCCCGACACCATCCTGGTCGAGCAGGACATCGACGGCAAACCCGGCCCGCCGGACCAGAGCCTGGTCTTCGTGCGGAAGAAGTAGGTCCTGCGTCCTTCGAGGCTCGGCTGCGCCTCGCACCTCAGGATGAGGACGTTATCGCACTGACTTCCTCATCCTGAGGCGCCCGCGGAGCGGGCCTCGAAGGACGCACCTCTCAATCCGCGTGCACCCGGTCCACGCGCGGCGCGAACATGTAGCCCGCGTGGCGCACGGTGCGCACCATCTGCGCCCCGCCTTCCGAGCGGCGCAGCTTGCTGCGCAGGCGGCTGATCGTGACGTTGATCTGCTGGGGCGGCGCCTTGCTGCGGGCCTCCGGCGGGCCCTGCTGCAGCTGGTCGCGGGTCAGGATCTGCTGGGGCTTGGCCACCAGGGTCCACAGCACCAGGAACTCGGCCGACGACAGGTTCACCGACTCGCCGCGCGGATCGAACAGCTCGTGGGTGGCCACGTTCAGGCGCCAGCCGCTGAACTGGTAGACCGGCGGGGCGGCCACCGGTTCGGGCGCGCGCCAGGCCTGGCGGCGGCGCACCGCGGCGCGGATGCGGGCGGCGGTCTCGCGCGGGCGGAACGGCTTGGCGATGTAGTCGTCGACGCCCATCTCCAGGCCCACGACCACGTCGCTCTCGTCATCGACGGCGCTGACCACCACCACGCCGGGCGCGGGGTTGAGGCGGCGCAGGCGCGCGCAGACCGACAGGCCGGCCTCGTCGGGCAGCAGGATGTCCATGACGACCAGTTCGATCTGGGTGCGGCCCAGGATCTGGTCCATCTCGCGGGCCGAGGCGGCCTCGAGCACTTCCAGGTCGAACCGGCCCAGCAGCGAGCTGATGGCGGCGCGGGAGTCGACGTCGGGGTCGACGATGAGCAGGCGGGGTCTCACGGGCGTTCTCAGAACATCGCCCGGCCGACGAGCCGGGCCGAATAACG
Source organism: Caulobacter sp. 10L414 (assembly GCF_056395525.1). Lineage (NCBI taxonomy): Bacteria > Pseudomonadati > Pseudomonadota > Alphaproteobacteria > Caulobacterales > Caulobacteraceae > Caulobacter > Caulobacter sp. 10L414. The sequence goes on along the minus strand of NZ_JBFTJR010000039.1, from coordinate 26,085 downwards.
GGTCTGGCGACGCGAGGCCTCGGCCCCGCCCTCCAGGGCGAAATAGGAAAGGTCGGAACCGGCGCGCAGGGCCAGGTTCAGCGTCACCGCGTCGGTGCGCGAGGTGTTGCCCAGGATCGTGAACGGCGTGCCGCCCGAGTACCAGGCCGTGGTGTCGGCGTACTTGCCGGCCAGGGTCCTGCGATAGCCGACGCGGACCTCGGGACGGACCCAGACCTCCTTGCCGAACTCGCGGCCGAAGGCCACGCCGATGTCGCCCGACAGGTTGTCGTACTTGCGCGAGGCCACCGTCTGGTCGAAGCCCTCGCCGCCGCCGTGCTCCTTGCGCTCGCCTTCCCACAGATAGACGTAGTCGAGGCGCGCCTCGGGGCGGATATAGTTGCGGCCGAACCTGTGCTCGTAGCCGATCCCGGCGAAAGCGTTGGCGGTGAAGCCGTTCCAGGCCGCGGTGTTGGTCACCGCCGCGTCGGCCTCGCCGTCGTCGTCGACGTCGGCGCTGATGAAGCTGCGGTCGCCGTTGAAGCGGATGTAGCCGAGGCCGCCGCCGAGGTTGAAGCGCCAGCCGCCGACCGACCGGCGCCAGTAGGTTCCGGCCTGGAACAGCGAGGCCGTGGTCTCCTCGCCGACCTTGGCGGCCGTGTCCTTCTCTTCCAGGCTGACGAAGGCCAGCGTGACGCCCAGCGCGCCGCCGGCGTCGCCCATGGCCTCGTAGCCGGCCACCAGGCCCGTGGCCTTGGTGTCCGAGCCGAGGTTCTCGCCGTCCTCGATCCGCACCAGGCTGTTGACCTCCTGCACCCAGACGCTGTCGGGGCCGTAGCGGTCCTGGCCGTCGGGACGGATGGCGGTCGAGGCCGAGATCTGCTGCTGCACGGCCTGCAGGGTGGTGAACATCCCCTCGCCCGTGCTGGGCAGCATCTGGTTGTAGAGGTTGTAGAAGCCGTCGCTGGTCGACTGGCTGAGGAAGGCGGCGGCGATGTCGTCGTTGGCGCTGAGCGCGGCGAACGTGGCGTCGTAGGCGGAGGCCTGTCCGCTGGTCATGCCGGCCTCGGCGGCCGTGCGCCGGCGCACGTCGATCAGCACGTCGTTGTCCTGGACGTGGGCGCTGGCGACATAGAGGTAGGGCGCGTCGCCCAGCAGGTCCTGGTCGATCTCGCCGGCGGTCAGCGTCCCGGCCGAGATCACCTTGAAGGTGCTGGCGCTGGTCAGCAGGTTGTTGAACACCAGGCCCAGATTGGCGCCGCTGGCGATGGTGGCGGTGTCGACCACCAGCTGGGTCGAGGTCCCGGCGTTGGGGTCGACCGTGAACACCAGCGTGCTGTCCGAGCCCAGGTTCAGGCTGGTGGCCTTGATGGTGTCGGTGTTGGTGATCAGCAGGCCGCCGTTGCCGATGTTGATCGAGAGCTTGCCGTCGCTGTCGTAGAGGCCGCCGATGGCGTAGGCCGTGCCGTCGATGTTCAGCGTGTCGGCGCCGTCGCCGAACGACATGTCGCCGTACAGCGTGCCGTTCAGCAGGTTCAGGGTGTCGTCGCCCGAGCCCAGCAGCACCTGGCCGATGATCGCCGGCTCGTCGGCGTCGTCCACGCCGTCGCCGTCGGTATCGGTGTCGGCCACCCCGTCGTCGCCGTCGTCACCGTCGTCGACCCCGGTCTGGGTGATGGTGACGCCGGTGGTGTTGGCCTTCAGGTTGATGGCGATGGCCTTGCCGGTCACCGTCTCGTCCGAGGCGTCGGTGTTGCTGTCGTCGGTGTCGTAGGCATCGTCGGTGGCCGCCACGTAGGCGGCGATCGTGCCGGTGTTGGTGATGCTGGTCAGCGTGCCGGAATTGTCGACGATGGCGTTGGCGTTCCCGGTCTCGCCCGACAGGGTGGCGATGATGCTGCCGCTGTTGACGACCGAGTTCATGGTCGCCCCGGCGTCGATCAGCAGGGCGTAGGCGTTCGAGCTTCCCTCGGCCTCGACCGAGCCGCTGAGCGCGCCGCTGTTGTTGAGGATCGAGGCGATGGCGCCGGAGGTCAGGTGCAGGCCCATGGCGTCGGCCTCGTAGGCGCTGGCCGAGATCGAGCCTTCCAGGTTGATCCCGTTGGTGACCAGGGTCTCGTATCCAGCCGAGCCGCCGATCTGCACGCCGGTGGCCGTGACGCCGGCATGCACGCCGTAGGCGCCGACCGACCCGCGGATCACCAGGCCGTAGTCGTAGATCCCCTCGCCGGCCGAGCCGAGGGTGACGGCCTGGCTGTCGGAGCCGATCTGGATCGCCGGCGCGCCGCCATAGACATAGACGGCCGCGGTGCCTTCTTCGTCGTCGGCGACACCGTCGCCGTCCTCGTCGTCGGTGGTGTCGTCGTTGGTGTCGGTGGGCGGGGCGTCCAGCACCAGGCCCTTGGACACGTTGCTCGTGATCTTGATCGCCGAGCCGCCCTGCAGCAGGTCGTCGGCGTCCAGCAGCGCCTCGTCGTCCGGGTCGGTGTAGCGGCTGGTGTAGCGATAGCCGGTGGCGGTGATCGTGCCCTGGACGATGACCGAGCCGTCGACCTCGCCATCGACCGCCAGGCCGACGCTGTTTGCGCCCAGCACGCTGATCGAGCCGTCGCTGACGATGTTGCCTGTCACCTTGGCGGTGTTGCGGATCCCGTAGCCGTCGTCGCCGGTGATCGCGATCGAGCCGGAGTTGAGGATGTCGCCGATCACCGACGACTCCAGCATGATCCCGACCGAGCTGTTGCCCTCGATCGTGATGGCCCCGGTGTTCTCGATCGTGCCGGTGTAGTCGCTCGATCCGGTCAGGCGGATGCCGTAGCGGTTGGTCCCCAGCGCGAACTGGCCGTCATAGTCGCCGTCGCTGTCGCTATCGACGTAGTCATAGTCCTCGGTCAGGCTGATCGTGCCGCCGTTGGTCACCGTCGAGGTGAGCCCGCTGTTGATCAGGATGCCCGTCGAGTTGGAGACGTCGGTGCTGGTCAGCGTGCCGTTGTTGGTCAGGGTGTTGTTGCTGTCGACCGTGGCGATCGCACCCTCGGCGCTGAGGGTGATCACGCCGTCGGTGGTGACCTTGACGTCGTCGGCCGCGCCGCTGGCCGCCGTCGAGGTGGCGATCGGCGTCGTGCGGCTGCTGCTGGTGACTTCCGTCTCGGCGGCCGCTTGGGCGGCGTGCAGCAGCATCGGCAGGGCGGCGGCCGAGAGGATCAGAAGCTTACGCGACATGGAGGACCCGCTTGAAGGAACCTCCGAGGCTTAGGGGGCCTGCATGGCCCAGGCGTGTCTCGCAAATTTCCGCGCGGCTACGGCGAGCGCCTCGCCGATACACTTCCGTTTCAAAGCGGCCGGAAGGTTGTCGCCAGCGTTCAGGCTCGCCCGCCAAGTGTTGCGCCCGATGGGCGAAACCGACGATTTAGACGTCGTCGCAAGAATGTTCACGGCGGAGCGGCCGCGTCCAAGCGCCCGATTCCGCGATCGGCGATGATGGCTCCATCGACCAAGGAGCCCCCGCCATGGGCAAGGTGCTGATCCCCGCCTCGTGTCTCGCCTTCAGCGTCTGGCTGCTGGCCGAGCGGCTGCTCTGACAAAGAAAAAGCGCGCGAGGTTTCCCCCGCGCGCTCTTGGTTGATCCCGAAGGATCGGCCTTTCTTACAGCACGCCGTCGACAGCGCGCTTGACGCCCCACGGATTGGCTTCCTTCAGCGCCGCCGGCAGCAGCACGTCGGGCAGGTCCTGGTAGCAGACCGGACGCAGGAAGCGCTCGACGGCGCGGGTGCCGACCGAGGTCGAGCGGCCGTCCGAAGTGGCCGGGAACGGGCCGCCGTGAACCATGGCCGGAGCCACTTCCACGCCGGTCGGCCAGCCGTTGGCCAGGATGCGACCGGCCTTGCGCTCGAGGATCGGCAGCAGGCCGCGGGCCTGCTCGGCGTCTTCCGCGTCGAGGTGCAGGGTGGCGGTCAGCTGGCCTTCCAAGCCTTCCAGCAGGCCGGCCAGGGTGGCGATGTCCGGGCAGCGGACGATCACCGACGACGAGCCGAACACTTCATGGCTGAGGGCCGGGTCGGCGGCGAAGGTTTCGGCCTCGACCACGAACAGGGCGCCCTGGCCCTGGTTGCAGCCTTCGCCGACCAGGCCGCGGGCGGCCACGGTGACGCCGGGGCGCGAGCCCAGCTTCTCGACGCCCTGCTCATAGGCGCCGAAGATGCCCGGGGTCAGCATGACCTGCGGATGGGCGCCGGCCAGGGCCGCCGAGGCCGAGGCCACGAACGTATCGAAGTCCGGACCGGCCAGGGCGAAGATCAGGCCCGGATTGGTGCAGAACTGGCCCGAACCCATCGTCAGCGAGCCGACGAAGGCGGCGCCGAGGGCCTCGGCGCGGGCGGCCAGGGCGTGCGGGAACAGGATCACCGGGTTGACGCTGCTCATCTCGGCATAGACCGGGATCGGCTCGGGGCGTTCGTTCGCGATCTTCATCAGCGCCACGCCGCCGGCGCGCGAGCCGGTGAAGCCCACGGCCTTGATGCGGCTGTCACGGACCAGAGCGCCGCCCAGTTCGTGGGTCTGGCCGGTCAGCAGCGAGAACACGCCGGCCGGCAGGCCCGCCTTCTCGACGGCCTTGCTGATGGCCGCGCCGACCAGGGCGGCGGTGCCGGGGTGGGCCGGGTGGCCCTTGAACACGACCGGGCAACCGGCGGCCAGGGCCGCGGCGGTGTCGCCGCCGGCGGTCGAGAAGGCCAGCGGGAAGTTGCTGGCGCCGAACACGGCGACCGGGCCAAGACCAATGAAGCGCTGGCGCAGGTCGGCGCGCGGCAGCGGCTTGCGCTCGGGCTGGGCCGGGTCGATGCGCGCGCCCAGGAAGTCGCCCTGGCGGACGGTCTTGGCGAACAGGCGCAGCTGGCCGGTCGTGCGGCCGCGCTCGCCTTCCAGGCGCGGACGCGGCAGGCCGGTCTCGGCCATGGCGCGCACGATCAGGTCGTCGCCGATGGCTTCGATCTCGGCGGCGACGCCTTCGAGGAAGGCAGCGCGGGTTTCGAGATCGGTCTCGCGATAGACGTCGAAGGCGGCGTTCGCGGCGGCCAGGGCCGCCTCGATCTGCTCCGCGGTCGGTTCGGGGAAGACCTCGCCGAAGTGCTCGCCGGTGGCGGGATTCAGGCTGCGGAGTTCAGTCATGACGGACGCTCGCGTTCTGGCGGACGGGAATGGCCCCGCATATAGGCCGTTCCGCGTCCGGTTGTCAGTCCAATGTTAGCGCAACCAATGCTTATTTTGCATGGGTATAGGCTATTCGATGAAGGCCGGCGCCGTGACCCGTTCGCCCAGTAGGAAAGCGTCGGCCACGTGGCGCAGCGGGCTGACGTCGACGTCCGAGCCGCCGGCCGCGATCAGGCGGGCGAAGGCGTCGTAGAGGCCCGGATATTCCTCGTCCGGACCTTCGTGCGTCAGCTCACCGTCGACCCACAGGCGCGAACCGCCGTGCGACAGCTTCAGTTCGCCGCCGTCGGTGTCGATGATGATGTCCCAGCTCTGCTCGCCGGTCTGCAGGAAGTCGAAGTCGGCCTGGACCGGCGCGCCGGTCACGGTGCGGAAGGTCAGCTGCGCCTCGACCGGCGACTGGCAGTTCTCCGGCACGTGCAGCGTCGCCTTCTCCAGGAAGAAAGCCGGAAGCACGACGGTGGCGATCGACAGGGCGTTGATGCCCGGATCGAAGACGCCCAGGCCGCCGGCCTGCCAGATCCAGGTCTGGCCCGGATGCCAGACGCGCACGTCTTCCTTCCAGTTGATCTGCACCGACTTGATGGTCTTGCCCGAAAGCCAGGTCTGGGCCGGCGCGACGGCGGTGGCGTAGCGCGAGTGCCAGGTGGTCTGCAGGGTGACGCCCTTGGCCTGGGCGGCGGCCTTGAGGTCCTCGACCTCGCTCAGCGTCGCGCCCGGCGGCTTTTCAAGCATCACGTGCTTGCCCGCGTCGATGGCCTGGCGGGCGATCGTGTGGCGCACCTGCGGCGGGGTGCACAGGGCGACGGCGTCGAACTGCACGTCCGAGGCCAGCAGTTCGGCAAGGTCGGTGAAGTGCGGGACGCCGTCGACGCCGGCGCTGCGGCTGGCCACGGCCGCCAGTTCAAAGCGCCCGTCCTTCTCGATGGCCGGCAGGTGCTGGTCGCGGGCGATCTTGCCCAGGCCGACGATGGCGATGCGGATGGTCATCTGGACGGACACCTGACGATGGTTCGGGCCGCGCCTCGCGGCCTCTGTAAGATTAGTCCGACAAATAGCGCCCTCCCCGGCGCTGTCAAACAGGACCGAGAAATCGGGCCGATAACGCCGCCCGCAAAGCCCGACGACGGCCCGGCCCGACCGGAAAGCCGCTTCCATGCTCGACCTCGACGCGCAATGGTCCTACATATTCCGCGTTGGTCGAACGATGTCGTGGATAGCGCGACAGGACGACCGACGCTAGAATGTGAGCGCTATCATCGGCGTTCGATCGCCTTTTTCACTCTTGCGATCGGGTCGCAAGACCTTGAAGGCATGTGACGTTTCCCCGCCATGGCGGTCGTTGACGCTCCGCCCTCGCCGGTATAGTCAGACAAATAGTATAAACCTCGCCCGGCGAGGCGATCCGGTTGGATCGATCGAGGAAAAACAGGACCGACATGACCACCAAGTCCGCGCCCAGCACCCTTCGTTCGCGGGCCTGGTTCGACAATCCCGACAACGTGGACATGACGGCGCTCTATCTCGAGCGCTATCTGAACTACGGCCTGACGCTGGAAGAGCTGCAGTCGGGCAAGCCGATCATCGGCATCGCCCAGACCGGTTCGGACCTGTCGCCCTGCAACCGTCACCACCTGGTGCTGGCCGAACGCGTGCGTGAAGGCATCCGCACCGCCGGCGGCATCGCCATCGAATTCCCGGTCCACCCGATCCAGGAAACCGGCAAGCGCCCGACCGCGGGCCTCGACCGCAACCTGTCGTACCTGGGCCTGGTCGAGACCCTGTACGGCTACCCGATCGACGGCGTCGTGCTGACCATCGGCTGCGACAAGACCACCCCGGCCTGCCTGATGGCCGCCGCCACGGTCAACATCCCGGCCATCGCCCTGTCGGTCGGCCCGATGCTGAACGGCTGGTACAAGGGTGAGCGCACCGGCTCGGGCACCATCGTCTGGAAGGCCCGCGAGATGCTGGCCGCCGGCGAGATCGACAACGCCGGCTTCATCAAGCTGGTGGCCTCCTCGGCCCCGTCGACCGGCTTCTGCAACACCATGGGCACGGCCACGACGATGAACTCGCTGACCGAGGCGCTGGGCATGTCGCTCACCGGCTCGGCCGCCATCCCGGCCCCCTACCGCGACCGCCAGGAAAACGCCTACCTGACCGGCCTGCGCATCGTCGACATGGTCAAGGAAGACCTCAAGCCGTCGGACATCCTGACCCGCGAGGCGTTCCTCAACGCCATCGTCGTCAACTCGGCCATCGGCGGCTCGACCAACGCTCCAATCCACCTGAACGCCCTGGCCCGCCACATCGGCGTCGAACTGACCGTCGACGACTGGCAGGAGAAGGGCGAGGACGTGCCGCTGCTGGTCAACCTGCAGCCGGCCGGCAAGTATCTGGGCGAGGACTACTACCACGCCGGCGGCGTTCCGGCGGTCACCGCCCAGCTGATCAAGCAGGGCCTGATCCACGAAGACGCCATGACCGTCTCGGGCCAGACCATGGGCGACGCCTGCCGCGACGCGACCATCGAGGACGCCGACGTCATCCGCACCTTCGACAACCCGCTGGTCGAGCGCGCCGGCTTCGTCGTGATGCGCGGCAACCTGTTCAACTCGGCGATCATGAAGACCAGCGTGATCTCGGGCGAGTTCCGCGACCGCTACCTGTCGAACCCCGAAGATCCGGACGCCTTCGTCGGCGACGCCGTGGTGTTCGATGGTCCCGAAGACTATCACCACCGCATCGACGACCCGTCGGTCGGCATCACCGAGAACTCGATCATGTTCATGCGGGGCGCCGGCCCCGTCGGCTACCCCGGCTCGGCCGAGGTGGTGAACATGCGGGCCCCCGACTACCTGATCAAGCGCGGCATCAAGCAGCTGCCCTGCATCGGCGACGGCCGCCAGTCGGGCACCTCGGGCTCGCCGTCGATCCTCAACGCCTCGCCGGAAGCCGCCGTCGGCGGCGGCCTGGCTTTGCTGAAGACCGGGGACCGCGTGCGCTTCGACCTGCGCAAGTCGCGCGTCGACGTGCTGATCAGCCCCGAGGAAGTGGCCGAGCGCCGCAAGGCCCTCGAAGCCGCCGGCGGCTACAAGTATCCGGAAAGCCAGACCCCGTGGCAGGAGATCCAGCGCGCCATCGTCGGCCAGATGGAGACCGGCGCGGTGCTGGAACCGGCCGTGAAGTACCAGCGCATCGCCCAGACCAAGGGCCTGCCGCGCGACAGCCACTAAGGCTTTCGCCAGCACTGAATAAGAAGCCGCCCGGGGAAACCTGGGCGGCTTTTTTCATGCGAGCCTGCTATCAGGGCGGAATGATGGAAGCGCAAGCCAAGGTCGGCAGCGGTGATCGGCTCCTGTCCAAGCTGCTCATCTTCGTGACCCTGGCGGTCGTCGGGGCGGGCGGACTGTGGCTGCTTGAGGTCGTTCCCGCCCAGCGGTTCCTGCAAGACGCCGTCCGCGTCGAGGGGCGCGTGACCGCCACGACCTGCGATAATCGCGGCGCCGTCGACTATGCCTACGAGCTGGAGGGGCGAACCTACTCGGGCACGGACCAGCCCGCCGGCGTCTGCGAGGCCATGAAGGTCGGAGATCCCCTCCCCGTCTGGCGTCTGCCGGACGCGCCCGAACGCAGCGACCTGTCGCCGGGCGAAAACCTGGACGACGCCATCTCCCTGGCCATCGGCGGTCCGATCTTCTTCTCGGCCGTCGCGGTGCTGTTGCTGGCCTGGGACGAGCGTCGCCGCAGGCGAGCCGCTCCGAAGGCCTAGGCCGAAGCGCGGCCGTCCGCCTTCCGCGCCATCCCTTCGGCCGCCAGCATCGCCGCCAGCATGGCCACCGCCAGCACGGCGATGACGACGCCCAGGGCCTCCCAGCCGAACCGGCCGACGACCAGGCCGCCCAGAGGCGGGCCGATCAGCGCGCCGCCGGCTCCGAACTGGGTCAGCAGGCCGTTGGCGGCGGCGATGCGCGGGCCGTCGGTTCCGCCGGCCAGGGCCGGCAGGCGGGCGAAGACCAGAGGCGAGGCGACGCCGCTCAGCAGCACCACCAGGAAGGCGACGGCGGCCACCAGAAGGGCCTTGGCCGACAGGAAGACGAAGGGCGCGACCGCGGCCGTGGCCAGCAGGGCGGGAACCACCACCAGGGTCAGGCGGCGGCGGTCCAACGCGCCGGCGTGCAGGATGCGGATGGCGATCGCCGAGCCCGGCAGGGCGGCCAGCGAGACCAGGCCCGTGGCGATGCTGGCCCCGGCCACGCCCGCGCCGGCCTTCTCGATCAGGAAGCTGGGCAGCAGCATGGTCAGGGCGCAGATGAAGACGGTGTAGAGCCCGAAGCCGAAGGTCAGCACCCAGGCGGCCGGCGGCGGCAGGGCGATGCGGGCGCCGTCCGACAGGCCCTTGGGCTGGCGCAGAGCGACCAGCAGGCCCAGCGCGCACAGCACCGCCCACAGCAGCATGGCGCCGCGCGGACCGCTGACCGCCATGGCGAAACCGGTGACGCCGCTGCCGACGGCGACGCCTACGGCCACGAAGGTGCTCCACAGCGCCAGGGCCGGCCCCCGCGCCTTGTCCGAGGCGATGGCGGCGATCATGGTCGGGGCGGCGATGACCACCAGCAGATAGGCCACGCCCTCCAGCGCCCGGGCGGCGAACAGCACGGCGACATTGGGCGCGAAGGCCTCGACCAGGCTGGCCGCCAGCAGGCCGACGAGGCCCATGGCCATGAAGCGGCGGCCGCCGAACCGGCCGAGAGCCAGGCCCGCGGCGATGCCCAGGGTGGCTCCGCCGATCTCCAGCAGCGACACCAGCAGGCCCGCCTGGGCCAGCGACAGGTCCAGCTGCTGGCGCAGCACCGGAACCAGCACGGCGATCTTGGGAAGCTGGGCGGCGGCCAGCACGCCGATGAGCCACAGGGCGATGATGTTGGACCAGGAACGCAGCATGGCGCCGCCCCTAGACCGATGCGTCCTCGCGCGACACGAAAAACTTATGCGTGGGGGCCACGCGCACGAAGAGCGTCAGTCGATGGTGGTGGTCAGGCGGCCAACGCGGCCGTCGGCGAGCGGGATGGTCTCCCATTGCAGAAGACCCGGCACGACCGGGATCTCGGGGCTGTGGTTGCCGCCGGTCTGGAACCGCACCTGCTGGTAGGGCCGCTCGAACCAGCCCGATCGCGCCAGCCCCGCCTCGGCCGAGGCGATCTCGGGACTGGCGAAGCGCCACAGCGAGTCTCCCAGATAGTCGCTGGCGTCCACCCGCCACGAGGCCAGCCGCGAGGGCGAGGCGGCCAGCAGGCGATGGGTGGCGTCGCAGACCAGGTGCACGGCCTGGGACGAGGTCTCGACCAGCCGCCGGATCGCCGCGTCGCTGTCCTCGCCGGCCTTCGCCGCGATCAGGGCCGCGATCCGCTCGCGATGGGCCTGGTCGGGCTCGTGCTCGCCGCTCTCCCAGCGCGACACCGTACCCTGCGAAACGGCCAGCAGGTCGGCCACGGCGCCCTGCTTGACGGCGTTCAGCCGCCGGAAGCGGCGCAGCGCCAGGCCGATGGGCAGGTCGTGGATCATGAACCCCAGTCTAGCCCAGCCCCAGGGCGTCGGCCATCCGCACCAGATCGGCGAAGGTGCGGGCCGCCATCTTCCGCATCACCGAGCCGCGATGGATCTTCACCGTCACCTCGCTCAGCGACAGGTCGTGGGCGATCTGCTTGTTCATGCGGCCGGTCGTGGCCAGGGCCATGATCTGGCGCTCGCGCGGGCTGAGGCTGGCATAGGCCGCGCGCAGGGCCACCACGTCGGCGTCCCCGGCGCGGCGGGCGGCGTCGCGTTCGAGGGCGGTGTTGACCGCGTCCAGCATGTCCTGCTCGCGGAACGGCTTGGCCAGGAAGTCGACGGCCCCGGCCTTCATGGCCTGCACGCTCATCGGGATGTCGCCGTGGCCGGTCATCAGCACCACCGGCAGGCGCACGCCCAGGGCTTCCAGGCGGGCCTGGAAGTCGAGCCCGCTGAGGCCCGGCAGCCGCACGTCCAGCACCAGGCAGCCCGGCGTGTCGCCGACATCGGCCTCGATGAACTGCTGGGCCGATCCGTAGCCGCGCGCGTCCAGCCCCACCGAGCGGAACAGGCTCTCCAGCCCGCCGCGCAGCGAGGCGTCGTCGTCGATGACGTGGACGGCGGGCAGTCGGCTCATGCGGCCTCCCCGCCCTCGGCCGCCAGGTCCAGCCGGGCGCGGACAGCGGCGTGGACCTCGGCGGTCAGGCCATGGCCGCGCACGACGAAGGCGGCGATCAGCCCCACGACCAGCGGCGCCCAGATGGCCAGGGCTGCGATGGCGGCCAGGGCGGCCGGCGGCTGCACGGCGGCCTTGGCCTGGAAGCCGGCCGCGCCGAGCACGGCGAAGGCCGCCGCCGGCCCGATCACCGCGCCCAGCTTGTTGGAGTTGGCGAACAGGGCCGACAGCAGGCCGGTGTGGTCGACGCCGGTCCGCAGTCGTTCCTCGTCGCCGACATCGGCCAGCATCGAGCGCACCAGCACCGGCCCGGCCGACAGGGTGGCCCCGAACAGCAGCATCAGCGCCGCGCCCGCCGGCAGCGGGCCGAAGGGCGCCAGATGGACCACCGCCAGCAGGGCCGCATAGGCCAGGAAGGCGATCATGGCGGCCTTGTGCTTGCCCAGCGCCCCGCCCAGCCGGCTCCACAGCCACACGCCCGCCAGCGATCCGGCGTTGGTGGCGAACAGCAGCACCGCCGCCTGCGCGGTCGACAGGCCCCGTCCGGCCCCGAAATAGAAGAAGAACATCGCCCCGTTGGTGGCGACCGCCATGCCGATCAGCAGGTCAACGGCCAGCAGCCGCGCGACGCTTGGACGAACCAGCAGCTTCAGATAGGCGGCCAGGGCGACCTTGGGGCGCGGCCCCGACGGCGGCTCGGGCGCCAGCATCAGGGCCAGGATCACGCCCAGGGGTGCGGCGACCAGGATGAACTTGCCCATGGCTGGCACGATGGCGGCCGCATCGCCACGCAGGCCCGGCAGCATCGGCAGGGCCGAGATCACCAGGCTGCCGACCAGATAGGCCGCCTGCCACCAACCGAAGACGCTGTTGCGCTCGGCATAGTCGCCGCTCAGCGCCACGCCCCACCCCAGCTGGGCCACGAAGCAGATCGACCATGCCGCATAAACTCCGACCAGGCTGACGACCAGCCAGGCCATGCCCGCCCCGGCAGGCGGCATGAACAGGCTCCAGACGCTGACCAGCAGCAGCGGCGTTCCCAGCGCCATCCACAGCTTGAAGCGGCCGAAGCGCGAGCGCGTGCGGTCCATGGCCGCGCCGATCAGCGGGTCGAAGCCGATGTCGAGCAGGCGGACGATGGCGAAGGCGGCGCCGACCGCGGCCACCGGCAATCCGCGCTCGCCCACATAGAAGGCCGGCAGGAAGATCAGCAGCGGCAGGCTGATCCCGGCGAAGCCGACGCTGGGCGCGGCATAGGCGGCCTTGGTCAAGATGCGCATGGATCCCCCGCGAGCCGGTCGTCGCCCCCGACGTCTCCGGCGGGGACGGTGAAGCCGACGATCGCCCCGCCGTCTTGTACGTTCCGGGCCTCGATGGACCCGCCGTGCGCCTCGACGATCGAGCGGCAGATCGACAGCCCCATGCCCATGCCCGTGGCCCTGGTGGTGAAGAAGCTGTCGAACAGATGCGGTAGGGCGGCGGCCGGGATCCCCGGTCCGGTGTCCTCGACGTCGACCCGCACCAGCTCCTCGCCCAGCGCGGCGGCGCGCAAGGTCACCTGACGCCGGACGCTGTCGGCGGCGGCCATGGCCTGCAGGGCGTTCATCGCCAGATTGACCACCACCTGCTGCAGCTGGGTGCGGTCGCCGGTCACCACGGGCAGGCCCGGCGGCAGGTCGAGCACCAGGCTAGCACCCCGCCCCTGGATCTCGTGGCCCAGGAACTGGGCGGCTTCCGCGACCAGTTCCGGGATCACGATCGGCTCGCGGCGCGGCTCGCCGCGCTGGGCCATCTGGCGGATGCGGGCGATGATGTCGGCGGCCCGGCGGGCGTCGGCGACCATCCGCGTATTGAGCACCCTGGCCTCGCCGACATCGGGCTCGGCGCGGCCCAGCCAGCGCAGCCCCGCCTCGCCGTTGGTGACGATCGCCGCCAGCGGCTGGTTGACCTCGTGGGCGATCGAGGCGGTCAGCTCGCCCAGCATCGCCACCCGCGCGGCATGAGCCAGGTCCGCCTGGGCCTTCTCCAGCGCGCGGCGGGCGGCGGCCTGCTCGGAAATGTCGATGACCCCGACCAGCACCGTGCCCCGGCCCTTGTTCTGGGTGGGCCAGGCCACGGTCAGCAGAGCCTCCAGCGGGGCCCCGTCGGCGCGCGACAGCACCGTCTCGGCGACGAAGTTGGGGCGATTGGCGATCGCCGCCATCAGGCTGGCGGCGAACACCCCGTGGCTGGCTTCGGGCCAAAACGGTCCGATCGACGCGCCGACCAGGTCCTCGCGCGCCACCCCGAACATCTCCAGGGTCTTGTCGTTGACGTCGACGACGCGGGTGCAGTCGATGGCCGCCCGGAGGAAGTCCGGGTTGGCGGCGAAATAGGCGCGCGGATCGACAGGGCCGGCGTTGAACAGGTCCTCCAGCATCCGCCGCACGCCGCTGAAGTCGAGATCCCAGAACGAGGCGGCCGTGGCGTGGAAGAGGTTGCGATAGCGGTGCTCGGTCTCCTGGGCCTCGCGAACCTCGCGCTCCAGGCCGCCCAGGTCGCGGCCGATCTCGACCACGTCGCGCACGGCCCCGTCGGCGGCGCGCCTCACCCGCCAGCGCACCTGCACCCGCAGCGCCCGGCCGTCGGCGGCGAGGCGGGCGACCTCGCCCTCCCACGCCCCATCGGCCAGCAGCCGCCGCTCGATCTCGGCGACGGTCAGCGGATGGCGGGTGCCGAGCAGGTCATGGATCGAGCGGCCGAGGGCCTCGTCGCGCGCAAAGCCGTACAGGGCCCGCGCCCCGGCGTTCCAGCCGACCACCTGTCCCCGCGCATCGCGCACGACGACGCCGTCTTCGACCATGTCGAGGATCGACGCATCGTCCCTGTCCATCCCGGTCCGCCTCCCCGCGTCCCTCGCCTCACGCCTCACGCCTCACGCCTCACGCCTCACGCCTTACTGACCGGCCCGCCGCGCGCCGGAAACCCCCGTTCGGGTGTCAACGCCCCGCCAGCGCCCTTTCCAGGCAGTCGAGCAGATCGTCGGCCGCGAACGGCTTGCGCAGCACGCACAGCGCCCCGCTCTGCGCCGCCTTGGCCAGCAGCGCCGTCTCGGTGCGCGCGGTGATGATCACGACCGGCGGCCCCATCGCCGCCGCCCGCAGCTGAAGAGCCAGGTCCACGCCGCTGAGGCCGGGCAGGCGGATGTCGGTGATCAGGCAGTCGGCCGCCTGCGCCTCGCCGGACTCCAGAAAGGCCTCTGCCGATCCGTGCCCCGTGCCGACATGGCCGATCGACCGCACCAGCGCGATCAGGGCCTCGCGCAGCGAGGTGTCGTCATCGATGATCGCGATCCGCGCGGGGCTGGCCAAGGCCTGGTCCTTCTTAGGCCCGCGACGCCCGCCGGCCCTCGCCCCTTGTTTCCACGCCCAGGCCCGGCGCGAAATCATACGGAAGTGTTAGGCCCGCGCTAAAGCGGCAGTTGCACCGTGCTCTTGACCTCTTCCAGCACCGCATAGGTGCGGGTCTCGCGCACGCCCGGCATCTTGACCAGGATGTCGCCGAGGAAGCTGCGATAGGCGTCCATGTCGCGCACCCGCGCCTTGATCAGATAGTCGAAGCCGCCGGCCACCATGTGGCACTCCAGCACCTCGGGCGCGCGGCGGATGGCGGCGGCGAAGTCCTCGAACACCTCGCCGGTCGTGCGGTCCAGCACCACCTCGACGAAGATCAGCAGCGCCCGGTCGACCTTGGCCGGATCCAGCAAGGCCGCATAGCCGGTGATGAAGCCGCGCTCGCGCAGGCGCCGCACCCGATCGAAGGTCGCCGCTGGCGACAGATTGCAGCGCTTGGCCAGCTCGGCGTTGGTGATCCGGCCGTCGGCTTGCAGCACGCGCAGGAGCCGGCGATCGGTGTCATCTAGAGCGGACATGGATTTTCGTCACTTTCAGCGAAGATAATTTTGAAAATAGCGATAACAAACAAAGCACCTTCGGAACGAAGAGGCCTACACCCTCAATCGTCCTAGCGAAGCTTCCCCCACGCCGTTCCCCCCAGTCGGCGCGCTTCGCCAAGGACCTCCCGCTCGGCGGGAAAGCTCGCCACGCATCCCCCAGCGTCGGCGACGAGCGGAAGGGACGCGCGAGTCCCCCCGAGACGCGTCCCTTCCAGTGCTCCCCTTCCCTCAGCCCGCCGGCTCCTCGTAACCTGCCGTTCGCCGACCCGCGTCCATGCGCGCCGCGACGCCCTGTCGCGGGGCTTTTCGCGCGTCTGGAGCAGACGACGTTTTTCGACGTTTACGCCGAACAGGATACGGAAGCCAGAGCCAACAAACGAAGCACCTTCGATCATAGCCGGGCTACAGCGACGATAAATCATTAGCGAGGCGCATCATGGCCGATTGGGATTCCCTGGACGACGGCAAGTACCGTGACGAGAAGGCGGTGATCGCCGACCTGCTGGCCGCGGCCCCCTTGTCCAGCGAGGATCGCGCCGCCGTCCGCGCCGAGGCCGAGGCCCTGGTGCGCGGCGCCCGCCGCTCGGTCCGCAAGCAGGGCGTGGTCGAAAGCTTCCTGCAGGAGTTCAGCCTGGGCACCCGCGAGGGCCTGGCCCTGATGTGCCTGGCCGAGGCCCTGCTGCGCACCCCCGACGACGACACCCGCGACCGCCTGATCGCCGAGAAGATCGGCTCGGCCGACTGGGCCAGCCATCTGGGCGGCTCCGACAGCCTGTTCGTCAACGCCTCGACCTGGGGCCTGATGCTGACCGGCAAGATCGTCGAGCCCGACGATGAAGCGCAGAAGGACCTGCCGGCGTTTATCAAGAAGATCGCCGGCCGCCTGGGCGAGCCGGTCATCCGCGCCGCCGTGGGCCAGGCCATCCGGATCATGGGCGAGCAGTTCGTCCTCGGCCGCACCATCGAGGCGGCCATCAAGCGCGCGGCGAACGAAGACACCATGTGCTCGTTCGACATGCTGGGCGAAGGCGCCCGCACCGCCGCCGACGCGGCCCGCTACGAGCGGTCCTACGCCGACGCCATCGAGACGGTCGGCAAGCTGTCGAACAAGGCCGGCCCCGAAGCCGGTCACGGCGTGTCGGTGAAGCTGTCGGCCCTGTGCCCGCGCTACGAGGCCACCCACGAGGATCGCGTGTGGGAGGAGCTCTATCCCCGCACCCTGCGCCTGGCCCTGATCGCCGCCAAGTACGACATCAACTTCACCATCGACGCTGAAGAGGCCGATCGCCTGGCCCTGTCGCTGAAGCTGCTCGACAAGCTGTGCCGCGAACCAGCCCTGGCTGAGTGGAAGGGCCTCGGCCTGGCCGTGCAGGCCTACCAGAAGCGCTGCGGCGAGGTGATCGCCCGGCTGAAGGCGCTGTCAGAAGAGACCGGCCGTCGCCTGATGGTGCGCCTGGTCAAGGGCGCCTATTGGGACAGCGAGATCAAGCGCGCCCAGGTCGCCGGCCGCCCGGACTATCCGGTCTACACGACCAAGCCCGCCACCGACCTGTCGTACCTGGTCAACGCCAAGGCCCTGATCGGGGCCGCGCCGCACCTCTACGCCCAGTTCGCCACCCACAACGCCCACACCCTGGCGGCCGTGGTGCGCATGGCCAAGAACGCCGGCGTCAGGATCGAGCACCAGCGCCTGCACGGCATGGGCGAGGCGCTCTACAAGGCCGCCGACGACCTCTATGACGGCATCACCCTGCGCGCCTACGCCCCCGTCGGCGGGCACGAGGACCTGCTGCCCTACCTGGTTCGCCGCCTGCTGGAGAACGGCGCCAACACCAGCTTCGTCCACGCCCTGCTCGACGAGCGCGTACCGGTCGAGAAGGTGGTCACCGACCCGATCGACGTGGTCGAGGCTCACCCCGACCGCCACGCCAAGATCCCCACCCCGATCGACGTCTATGGCGAAGACCGCAAGAACAGCGCCGGCCTGGACCTGTCGACCCGCGCCGACCGCTATCGCCTGTCGGCGGCCGTGACGGTGCTCGACGCCGCCCCGCTGCAGTCGGGCCCGCTGGTCGGCGGCAAGATGGAAGCCGGCGGCCCGCCGCTGCCGGTGGTCTCGCCGGTCGACGCCGGCCGGGTGGTCGGCGCGGTGTCGGAAGCCCAGCTGCCGCAGATCGACAAGGCCTTCAAGCTGGCCCGCGCCGCCCAACCGGCCTGGGACCAGGCCGGCGGCCCCGCCCGCGCCAAGGTGCTGCGCGCCATGGGCGACGCGCTGGAAGCCAATATCGAGCGCCTGATCGCCATCCTGTCGCGCGAAGCCGGCAAGACGCTGTCGGACGGCATCGCCGAGGTGCGCGAGGCGGTCGACTTCTGCCGCTACTACGCGGTGCTGGCCGAAAAGCAGTTCGGCGAGCCCGAGGTGCTGAAGGGTCCGGTCGGCGAGACCAACACCCTTGGCCTGGCCGGTCGCGGCGTCTTCGTCTGCATCAGCCCGTGGAACTTCCCGCTGGCCATCTTCACCGGCCAGATCGCCGCGGCCCTGGCCGCCGGCAACGCCGTGGTCGCCAAGCCGGCCGAGCAGACGCCGATCATCGCCTACGAGGCCGTGAAGCTGTATCACGCCACGGGCCTGGACCCGCGCCTGCTGGCCCTGCTGCCCGGCCGCGGCGAGACCGTCGGCGCGGCCCTGACCGCGCACGAGGGCCTGGACGGCGTGGCCTTCACCGGCGGCACCGACACGGCCTGGCGGATCAACCAGACGCTCGCGCAGCGGCAAGGCCCGATCGTGCCGTTCATCGCCGAGACCGGCGGCCTGAACGGCATGTTCGTCGACACGACGGCGCAGCGCGAACAGGTGATCGACGACGTGATCGTCTCGGCCTTCGGTTCGGCCGGCCAGCGCTGCTCGGCCCTACGCCTGCTGTTCCTGCCGCACGACACCGCCGACCACATCATCGAGGGCCTGAAGGGCGCCATGGACGCCCTGGTGGTGGCCGACCCGGCCGACGCCTCGACGGACGTCGGCCCGGTGATCGACGCCGACGCCAAGGACGCGCTGGAAAAGCACCTGGCCCGCCTCAAGCACGAGGCCAAGGTGCTGCACGCCCTGGAGACCCCGGCCGGCGGAACGTTCTTCGGTCCGGTGCTGGCCGAGATCCCGGCCGCCGACTTCCTCGAGCGCGAGGTGTTCGGCCCGATCCTGCACGTGGTCCGCTACAAGCCCGAGGACCTGGAGCAGGTGGCCGGCGCCCTGGCGGCCCGCCGCTACGGCCTGACGCTCGGCGTGCACTCGCGCATCCAGGCCTTCGCCGACGAGGTGGTGCGCCTGGTTCCGGCCGGCAACGCCTATGTCAACCGCACCATGACCGGCGCGGTGGTGGGCGTGCAGCCGTTTGGCGGCGAGGGCCTGTCGGGCACCGGCCCCAAGGCCGGCGGCCCCCACGCCCTGCTGCGCTTCGCCGTCGAGCGCGCGCTCAGCGTCAACATCACCGCCCAGGGCGGCGACCCGGCGCTGCTGAACCTCTGACTTGACGTCCCCGGCCATGGGCGAGACTCTTCGCCCATGGCCGACGGCTTCGACATCCATATCGACGAAGAGCAAGCCGCCCGGCTGACGGCTATCGCCGAGCTGCTGGGCGTCTCGCCCTCCGAGTATGCGCGATCCCTGATCGAGGCCGGTCTGGCCGACCTGCCGCCAAGGACGATCGATCCTGACCCCGCGATCGACGAGGCGATCGCCGACGCTGTGGAGGCCGGCGAGGAAGAGACGATCTCTCTAGGGGAATTCCGCGCTCATCTTCTCAGCTTCGGCCGCCGTTGACCTACAAGGTCGCGGTCACCCGTAGAGCAAGCCAGGACGCCGCCCGCCTGGACACGAGGCTCCGGTATCAGGACCCTCGCGCCGCCAACAAGCTGAGCGCCCTGATCAGCAAGGCGGCGACCAGCCTGGAAGAACACCCTCTTCGCGGCCGGACCGTCGGTCCCACCACACATGAAATCAACATCCCCTTCGGCCAAAGCGCCTACATCATGCGCTATCGGGTCAAAGGCCAGAACGTGACCATCACCCGGATCTGGCACGGCCTGGAGCAGCGGTAGACGACCGCTCGCCGGCATGCACAATCTCCGGTGCAGTTTCTCGGGGAGCCTTCGCCATGCGTTTCCTGCCGCCAGCCCTGATCGCCGCCGCGCTGCTGGCGCCCGCCGTCGCCCTCGCCCAGGTCGGGCCGATCGCCGGCGACTGGTACGGCGACCTGCAGGCCGGCCCCAACAAGCTGCCGCTGGTGTTCCACGTCCAGGCCGACGGCGCCGCCAGCGTCGACAGTCCCGCGCAGGGCGCCCTCGGGCTGAAGGCCAAGGCCGCCTTCGCCGACGGCAAGGCGATCCTGACCCTGATCCTGCCGCCCGCCACCTTCGAGGGCCAGCTTTCGGCCGACGGCAAGACGCTGGCCGGCAACTGGCTGCAGAACGGCGCCAGCCTGCCGCTGGCCATGAGCCGCACGCCGCCGGCGGTGGTTCCCGCCAACCGCCCGCAGACGCCCAAGCCGCCCTTCCCCTACCGCGCCGAGGAGGTGTCGTACGCCAATCCGGCCTCGGGCCTGAAGCTGGCCGGGACCCTGACCCTGCCGCCGGGCCAGGGCCCCTTCCCCGTCGCCGTGCTGATCACCGGCTCGGGCTCGCAGGACCGCGACGAGACCCTGTTCGAGCACAAGCCGTTCCTGGTGCTGGCCGACGCCCTGACCCGCAGGGGCGTGGCCGTCCTGCGCGTCGATGATCGCGGCGTGGGCGGCTCGGAGCGCGGCGAGCTCAAGACCGCCACCAGCCTGGACTTCGCCACCGACGTGGCGGCCGGCGTGGCCTTCCTGCGCGGCCGCAAGGACATCGACGCCGACCGCGTCGGCCTGATCGGCCATAGCGAGGGCGGACTGATCGCGCCCATCGTGGCCGCCAAGGATCCGAGGATCGCCTTCGTCGTGCTGCTGGCCGGAACGGGCGTGCCGGGAAGCGAGGTGATGAAGACCCAGTCGCGCGACATCGCCCTGGCCGGCGGCGCGCTCCCCGCCCAGGCCGAAGAGCAGGCCCGGCTGATCGGCGAGGCCAATACCGCGGCGCTGAGCGAACCGGATCTCGGCAAGGTCGGGCCGCGCGTCGTGGCCCTGCTCACGGAGAAGGGCGCGCCGCCCGCCACGGCCGAGGTCCAGGGACGGCTTCTGAGCCTGCCCTGGTACCGCGCCTTCCTGACGCTGGCGCCCGCCGACTACCTGCGTCAGGTCCGGGCCCCGGTGCTGGCCGTCAACGGCGAGAAGGACACCCAGGTCTCGGCCAGCCAGAACCTGCCGGCGATCAAGGCCGCCCTGGCAAGCAACAAGGACGTGACGATCCTGCCGCTGCCGGGCCTGAACCACCTGTTCCAGACCGCCAGGACCGGCGCGCCGAGCGAGTACATGCAGATCGAGGAGACGATCGCGCCGTCGGCCCTGGCCGCCATCGTCGACTGGACCGTGGCCCGCGCCGGCAAGCCGCCCCATCGCCACGCCGATTAACTTCATCAATTTTATTTAATCGCTGGACCGCGCCCGTCCCGCTCCGCTAACGTCCTCGCAAATCACAAGTGGGGAGACACCGGGAATGCTTTCGCGACGCGCGATCCTGGCCGCCGGCGCGGCCGGCCTGACGGCGGGTTCCGCCGCCCTTCCGACCCTGGCCGCGGCGCGCAAGGGCTTCGTGAAGGTCGAGCAAGGCCGCCTCAGCCTGGACGGCAAGCCGTATCGCTTCGTCGGCGCCAACCTCTGGTACGGCGCCTGGCTGGGCGCCCCGGCCGCCTTCGGCGACCATGCCCGCCTGACCCGTGAGCTCGACAAGTTGCAGTCGCTGGGCGTGACCAACCTGCGCGTCCTGGGCGCGGGCGAGCGTTCGCCGGCCAAGGTGGCCATGGACCCCACCTTCCGCGGCCCGGGCGAGGACTACGACCAGACCCTGCTGACGGGCCTGGACGTGCTGCTGGCCGAGATGGCCAAGCGCGGCATGAAGGCCGTCATCTACGTCAACAACTTCTGGGACTGGTCGGGCGGCATGCCGGCCTATCTGAACTGGACCGGCAATGGGACCTGGTTCCAGCAAGGCGACCCGGCCCATCCCTGGCCCGCCTTCGCCGACTATTCGGCCCGCTTCTACGCCGACGAGAAGGCCAACGCGCTCTTCCGCCATTATGTGAAGACCCTGGTCGGGCGCACCAGCACCGTCACCGGCAAGCCCTATCGCGACGATCCCACGATCATGGCCTGGCAGCTGGCCAACGAGCCCCGCCCGGCCGGCAGCGAGGAATTCGGCAAGGCCAACCGCCCCGCCTACGACGCCTGGATCGACGGCACCGCCCGCTTCATCAAGTCGATCGACGCCAACCACCTGGTTTCCAGCGGCAGCGAGGGCGACATGGGCTGCCTGGGCAGCGAGGCCTGCGTGGTCGAAAGCCACAAGACCCCGGCCATCGACTACCTGACCCTGCACGTCTGGCCCAACAACTGGAGCTGGATCTCGATGACCGACCAGCCCGCCACCTACGAGGCGGGCGCGGCCCGCTCGCGCGACTACATCCGCCGCCACATCGCCCTGGCCAAGTCGATGGGCAAGCCGCTGACCATCGAGGAGTTCGGCCTGATCCGCGACGGCCGCGCCTTCGCGCCGGGCTCGCCGGTGACCTTCCGCGACCGGTTCTACAGGATGGTGTTCGACGAGGTGGAGGCCGACATGAAGGCCGGCGGGCCGACGGCGGGCGTCAACTTCTGGGCCTGGAACGGCGAGGGCCGCGCCCAGCACGCCGACGCCTGGTTCAAGAAGGGCGACCGCTCCTATGTCGGCGATCCCCCGCAGGAGGAGCAGGGCCTGTTCGGCGTCTTCGACGCCGACGCCTCGACGCTGGCCATCATCCGCGACCATGCCAAGGCGGTGAAGGCGATCTAGCGTCCCAGCGCCCGCCGCAGCCAGGTCCAGGCGCCGCCCTTTCGGTGGTCCCTGGCGACGCTGGCCTCGAAGTCGTGGCGGGCGTCGATCGCCCGGCGCAGCACCTCGCGGTGGGCGTCGAGCATGCGGTCATAGGCCTTGAGCGTCTGCGCGGCGTCGGCCACGCGGGCCATGTCGAGGTCCAGGCCCTCCAGATAGGGCTGCGGCAGCCTGCGGATGTCGAAGTCGCGCCCGCCGCCCTCGGCCTCGTGGTCAGGCTCCAGCGCGTACCACCAGGTCAGCGCCCGGGCGCCCTTCCAGCTGTGATAGATCTTCACGCCGTCGTGGCTGAGCATCAGCTTGCGCCTGTTCACGCCCATGGAGTCTCCCGCTCTGGTCGGCCGATCAGAGCGCGGGATTCACGACGGTCTCAACCATGCCCGTAAACGAAACCACCGCCCTCGCGAAAGCGAGGACGGCGGCTTTGACGGTCAGGCGCGAAGGATCAGGGCTGGGAAGCGCCCGTGTCCCCCTCGTCGGTCAGGTTGAACTCGTACCAGACGCCGTTGAGGACGCCGAAGGCGAGGGCCAGGCCGAGGCCGAGAACCCAGGTGAAGTACCACATGATCTAGGCTCCTCTTTCTTCAGTACAGGGCCGGGTCGGTCTTCAGGGCGGCGCTGCTCGTGCGGCCCCACAGCACCCGGTAGACGAAGGCGGTGTAGGCCAGCACCACCGGCATCAGCACCACCACCACGACCAGCATGATGAACAGGGTCGTGTGGCTGGACGAGGCGTTCCAGACCAGGAAGCTGGAATGGGCGTCGACAGTGCTGGGCAGGATGAACGGGAACATCGACAGGCCGCTGGTGGCGATGATGCCCGCGGCCGAGGCCGAGGAGCCGCCGAAGGCCAGGCCTTCCTGCCGCTTCCAAAGGCCGAAGGTCGCGAAGGCCGCGCCGACGAAGCCCAGGACCGGGGCGATGGTCATCCACGGATAGCGGCCGAAGTTGTCGAACCAGGCGCCCGGCGCGGCGACGGCCGTGGCCCGCAGCGGATTGGACGGACCGGCCGGATCGACCACGCCCTCGAGCCGGAAGCCCAGGCGCATGGCCAGGAGGCCGCCCAGCGCGAACAGCACGATGCTGGCGATCCCGGCGACCAGGCCGAACTTGCGGGCGCGGTCGACGATGGGGCCCTTCTCGGCCTTCACCGCCAGCCAGGCCGAGCCGTGCAGCACCAGCATGCTGGTCGACAGCAGGCCGCAGACCAGGGTGAAGGGCGTGAACAGCTCGAAGAAGTGGCCGTGGTAGGTGCTGCGCAGATCGCTGTCGAGGTGGACCGGCACGCCCTGCAACACGTTGCCGACGGCGACGCCGAACACCAGGGCCGGCACGAAGCTGCCGACGAACAGCGACCAGTCCCAGAACGAGCGCCACTTGGCGTCCGGCCGCTTGGACCGGTACTTGAAGCCCACGGGCCGCATGATCATCGCCGACAACACCAGGAACATGGCCAGGTAGAAGCCCGAGAAGCTGGCGCCGTAGACCATCGGCCAGGCCGCGAAGATCGCCGCCCCGCCGGTGATGAACCACACCTGGTTGCCTTCCCAGGTCGAGCCGATGGTGTTGATCACCGTGCGCCGCTCGTCGTCGTTGCGGCCGATGAAGGGCAGGAGGGCGCCGACGCCCATGTCGAAGCCGTCGGTCAGGGCGAAGCCGATCAGCAGCACGCCCAGGAGGCCCCACCAGATCAGGCGAAGGGTCGGGTAGTCGAGGGGGAGTTCCATCTAGCGGTCTCCTTTAGGCGACGGCTTCGGCGACGACGGGCGCGCCGGATTCCGGGGGGAAGGCGTCCTGTTCGGCGAACGGACCCTTCTTGATGGTCTTCAGGATCAGCCCGACCTCGACCACCGCCAGGGCGCCGTAGAGCAGGGTGAAGCCGACGATGCTGGCGATCAGCTGGGGAACGCTGAGGCTGGAGGGCGCCAGGAAGGTGGGCAGAACCCCTTCCACGGCCCAGGGCTGACGCCCGACCTCGGCCAGCACCCAGCCCAGTTCGGTGGCGATCCAGGGCAGCGGGATGGCCAGCACCGCCAGGCGCAGGAACCACTTGGTCTCGTGCTTGCGCAGGGTGACCAGCACGAAGGCGGTGGCGAAGAGGGCGATCATCAAGAGGCCCGTGCCGGCCATGATGCGGAAGGCCCAGAACATCACCGGCACGTTGGGCACGGTGTCCCAGGCGGTCTTGGCGATCAGCGCCTTCGAAGCCGTGCGCGGGTCCTCGACGTGGCGCTTGAGCAGCAGGGCGTAGCCCAGGTCGCGGCGGTTGGCCTCGAAGACGCCCCGGGCGGCCAGGTCCTGCGGATCGGCTTTCAGCTTCTCCAGCGCGTCGTAGGCGACGACGCCGCGTTCGATGCGATCCTCGGCCGTGGCCACCAGTTCGAAGATGCCCTCGACCGGCTTGTCGACGCTGCGCGTGGCGATCAGGCCCAGCACGTAGGGGATCTTGATCTCGGCGTGGGTCTTGCGATCGGCCAGGCTGGGGATGCCGATGGCGGTCAGGCCGGCCGGCGCGGGCTCGGTCTCCCACATGGCCTCCAGCGCCGCCAGCTTCATCTTCTGGTTGTCGGTAAGGGCGTAGCCGCTCTCGTCGCCCAGAACGACGACCGACAGGGCCGACGCCAGGCCGAAGGCGGCTGCGACGGTCATCGAGCGCTTGGCCACGCCCGTCCACCGACCCTTGAGCAGGTAGAAGGCCGAGACGCCCAGCACGAAGACGGCGGCGATGGTGTAGCCGGCGCTGACGGTGTGCACGAACTTGGCCTGGGCCACCGGGTTGAAGATCACCGCCTTGAAGTCGGTCACCTCCATCCGCATCGTGTCGGGGTTGAAGGCCGCGCCGACCGGGTTCTGCATCCAGCCGTTGGCGACCAGGATCCAGAGCGCCGACAGGTTGGTGCCCAGGGCCACCAGGAAGGTGACCAGCAGGTGGGTCACCGGCTTCAGCTTGTCCCAGCCGAAGAACATCAGGCCCACGAAGGTGGCTTCCAGGAAGAAGGCCATCAGGCCCTCGATGGCCAGCGGGGCGCCGAAGATGTCGCCCACATAGTGCGAGTAGTACGACCAGTTCATGCCGAACTGGAATTCCATGGTCAGGCCGGTGGCCACGCCCAGGACGAAGTTGATGCCGAACAGCGCGCCCCAGAACTTGGTGACCGTGCGCCAGATCGGGCGCTTGGTCATGACGTAGACCGCCTCCATGATGAACAGCATGAAGGACAGCCCCAGCGTCAGGGGCACGAAAAGGAAGTGGTACAGGGCCGTGAGGGCGAACTGCAGGCGGGATAAATCGACGACGGCGGGATCCATGCGTAGCTCCGGTGTCGGACGGCGATCGGTCGCGCCGCACGAGCATCTCGCCTTAGGCGTGTTTCCGATAGGGGTCTTTGATGCGGATCAAGGCCTTCCCACAATGAGACGCTAAAGCCTGGCCATGCCCGTTCGGACCCCCGTCGAGACCGAGATCCTCACGCTCGCGCGCCCGTGGCTGCGAAGCTTGAACAGGACAACCTCCGCGTTCAGCCGCGCCGCCTCGGCGTGGCGTCTGGCCGACGTCGTCGGGGCCGCCGGTTTCGCCGCCGGCCTGGCCTTCGGGGTCGACGCCCTGACCCGCAGCCTGACCGAGGCCCTGCCCTTCCTGGCCCTGGCGCTGGTCTCGGCCCTGGCCCGCGGCGCCCTGGCGGCCAAGGCCACTCGCGCCGGAGCGCAAGCGGCCGCCCGAGCCAAGGCCCACGCC
>NZ_JBFTJR010000038.1:0-72345 GCF_056395525.1 Caulobacter sp. 10L414 | reverse complement strand
CGCCGGACGCCTGGACGAGGCCGTCGACCGCTTCACGCGCACCGGCGAGGTCGACGCTGCGGCCTTCGCCGCCGCCGGTCCGGCCCAGACCGCGCAAGCCCTGAAGGGCCTGCCGCCCGCCCAGCGCGGCGCCCTGGAAGGCGCGCTGCTAGCCAAGGGGCTGGGCGGCCTGCTCGACGGTATCGGCGGCGTGGTCGACGACACCGTGGGCGTGGTGGAAGACACCGCCGACACGGTGGCCGATCCGGTGGTCGAGACCCGCTCGGAACGGGTCAACGGCGACTTCCAGGCCGCGGTGCACGACGAGTGGTGGAGCCAGATGCGCGGCCAAGCCTGGATGGACGTCACCCTGGCGGTGCACAACAAGCTCGATCGCCCGGCCGCTGCGCTCGCCAACCTGACGCGCGTCGACGACGGCGGGGCCTGACAAAGGGCGTAGTGCTAGAGGGCTCCCCCGCCCCGACGCGTGTCATCCCGGCCGGAGGAACGCGCCAGCGGTCCGCAGCGCCGGGATCTCCCACGTCTGCAGTATCGGAACAGCGGGAGATCCCGGCGCTCCGCTTCGCTGCGGCCGGGATGACAATGTGGTTGGTCGGAGGTGGTGATCCTCCGCCTATCCCCTACACCGCCTTCAGCTCCGCAGTCGCGCCGTCGATGATCCGCACGAACTGCTCGACGACGTCCGAGCGCGCAGCGCCCGGGGCCGGCTCGCGCTGCAGGCCGGCGGCGACCGAGCGCAGCAGGGGCTCGACGATTGCCGATGGCGTCAGGTGCGGCTTGCCCGCGGCCTGGGCGCGCAGTTCGCGGGCGAAGTCGGCCAGCACCCGCTCGATGCGGCCGGCGTCGACCGGCGAGGTGGCCGACAGCCGGCCGGCCACCGACTGGCCGCTCTGGGCCGCCAGGATCCGCAGGTCCGCGCCCACCTGGGCCATGCTCGACTGGCCGTGCTCGGCCCAGACGAAGGCGGCGGCCTGGCCGCGATCGCCGCCACGCAGCGGATCCACCAGGGCCGCGCCGGCGACGGTGGCCATCGCCTCGATCGCCAGCCGCGCGACTCCGGCCCGGGCTGCCGTGGTCGACGGCGTCCAGGTGGAGAGGTCAGCGCCTGAGGCGCGCTCGACGGGACGGATCATGACGCGCCTGCCTCGACCTTGACGACCCGCAAGGCCGGCTTCAGCGCGCTCCAGCCGACCTGGGCGCCGATCGCCCGCTGGCTGTTGCGGCCGTCGGCCAGCTCTTCGTTCTCGCCGTCGAACTGCACGACGGCCAGGCGCTTGCCGCCGCGCTCGATCGCGAACCTGGCCCAGG
Source organism: Caulobacter sp. 10L414 (assembly GCF_056395525.1). NCBI lineage: Bacteria > Pseudomonadati > Pseudomonadota > Alphaproteobacteria > Caulobacterales > Caulobacteraceae > Caulobacter > Caulobacter sp. 10L414. Next base: position 71,037 of record NZ_JBFTJR010000038.1, on the reverse strand, counting down.
GATAGCCGTCCAGAATGGTCAGCCGCGCATCCGGCAGGGCCGCCGACAGGTCGGCGACGCTATCGCCTTGCGAGATCGCCCCCGGCGCCTGGCGCACATAGCGGCCAGAGAGATCCGCGCCGACGCCGCACCCCTGGAAATCGGTGCTCACGCTGGCGGTCTCCGCGTCAAGGGTCACGTCGGCCTTTGCAGGGCGGGCCGCCAGGTCGGCGGCGCTGAGGCTGATGTTCGTTCCTTCGAAGGGCACGACCCTGGCCTCGATACGGCCGCCCTTCAGCGCCCCCTCGGCCTCGAGCTCGCAGTCGGCGGCGGTCGCCGCGCCATCGGACAGCGCGCCGCCCGACAGGCTGACGCGCCAGACATCGCCCTTGGGCGTCAGGGTCAGCAGGCCCCGGCGCTGGCCGCTCATCACATACTTGCCCGCAGGTCCCTGCGCGGTGCCGGCGGCGGCCATGGGTAGGGGGGGATCGGCCGCCGCCGGTCGCTCACAACCGGMAACGGCCAGCGCGAGGGCGATGAGGGTTGGGGGAGCAAACTTCATCGTCGGGTGATCCGGGGCGGGCCTTGCGTCTCTCTGTTCAACGCCGGCCCGCCGCGGCGGTTCTCATCGGCCCAGCATGGCCAGGGCGTCATGGCGTTCGCTGGCGAAGCGGTTGGCGACCGAGACCTGCACGGCGGCCGAGGCGCTGGTGAAATAGGCCAGCTGGCCCGCATCGTTGCGCTTGCCGCGCTCGTCGTAGATCGCGTTGATCAGGGCGCGGTCATAGGCCTGGCCGTCGGCGGGCGAGAGCCCCTGCCCTTCGACCCTGGCCATGGCCTTGACGATGGCGCCGGTCTCCGGACCGTGCTGCACCGAGGTGGACCAGACCACGTCGCGGATCGCCGCCGAGCGGGTCGACAGATCCAGGCCCGTGGCGTTGCTGACCGTGTCGAGCTGCACCTGGTAGTGGGTGCGCTGGATGTAGTCGTGCTGGGCGGCCTCGAACTTTTCCGGTTCGCGGGCGGCGATCGCCTTCCAGGTGGCGGTGAAGCTGGCCGAGCCGGGCGAGGCGCCGCCGAACTCGGCCGCCCACTGGCGGCCCTCTGCGGCCAGGAACTGCTGGGGCCGGCCGCGATTGCCCGCCAGCTGGTAGGTGCCGTAGGAGACGCCGCCGGGATCGCCCGCGCCGCTCGACACCGTGCCGGGGCCGCGCCCGCCGGTCTCGTACTGTTCGGACAGGGCGCCGATGCGCGCGTCGCTCGCTGCCGAGGTCTGCGTCGTGGTCGTCGCGCCGCCGGGCGGGCCCTGCCGATCGACGTTCACGAGCACGTAGTTGAAGGCCTTCTGGCCGCCCAGGCCGTTCCAGAACGCCTGGAAGTCGCCGGGCTTCAGCGTCTGGCAGCCTGCCGAGCCGGTGTTGGAATTGCCGCCGGCGTGGAACAGGAACGAGTTGTCGGTGCTGACGCCCTTGCCCTTGGCGTCATTGTCGTCGATGCGGCCATCGTGGTTGGTGTCGCGCTGGATGGCGTGGCTTTCGGTCGGGCGCAGCACGTTTCCGAGGCTGGAGCTCGTGCTCTTCTGGAAGGTGACCGTGCCCTCGGCGATGCGGCCCAGCTCCTTGCGGCCGTCGCCGTTGAAGTCGGAGCCATAGCGGCCGTCGTACTGGGCCGAGGGCTCGGTGTTGGCGGCGAACTCGCGGACCTCGCCGCCCTTCTGCAGGACCACGATCCGGTCGTCATAGGCGCCCTTGCCGCCGTTGGCGTTCAGGCTGGTCTCGGTGCGCAGGCCCAGGATCACCTGCTTGCCGGCGGCGAGATCGGCCTTGGCCTGGGCGTCGCCATAGGCGTTCACATAGCCCGCATAGAGCTCGTACTTCTGGCCCTGGCTCATGCCCTGGGTCGAGGGCAGCACGCCCGTGGCCTGGCCGGTGGTGGTCGGCAAGGTCGGGACCGCATCGGTCGTGGCCGGCGCCGGTCGCGCCGCCGCGCCGCCGCCCGGGATCAGCAGGTCCTGGCCAACATTGATCAGGTTGGGGTTCGACAGCCGGTTGGCCTGGGCGATCGCCTGCCACGAGACGCCGAACGCGGCGCCGATGCTGGAGAGGTTGTCGCCCGCCTCGACGGTGTAGCTGCGCGGCTCGGCCGCCGCGCCGGCCGGCAGCGCGATCTCCTGGCCAGGCCGGATGACGTTGGGATTGGTGATCTGCGGATTGGCGCGGATCAGCGCGTCCAGCGAGACGCCGTGCTGGTCGGCGATGGCCGACAGGGTGTCGCCGCTCTTGACGACATAGTCGCTTGAGCGCCCGCCGCCGGAGCCTGAGACGGATGACTGGGTGTTGAGGGACACGGCGGTCATCGGGCACTCCTGGTACGGACGCTTTCCTGGGGAAGACGCTAGTCCCCGGGCCCCGGCGGCATAACTAGGGTTATCCCTAGCTAGGGACGCTCCCAGCTATCGACGTCACCTGCCCCCAGCCATCGTCGCGCCAGTCGAGGCGCAACGGAGGCATCCATGTCCGGACTGAACGCAGCCGAGTCCATCGGGGCCTCCAGTCGCGTCGCATCCAGCGCCGCCAGCGTCTCCACCGAGGCTTCCGGCCTGCTGGCGTCCAGCCGCACCGGCGGCCAGCTGAACACCAGCGAACTGGCCGGCCAGCTTTCCGAGATCGCCAAGTCGGATCCGGCCAAGGCCCAGAGCCTGCGCGCGGAGATCGAGGCCGACCTGTCGCCCGCCGACCAGAAGCGTCTGGCCGACGACATGGACGCGGCCACGGCCGCCCAGAAGCAGGAGCTGATCCTCGACCTTGGCCAGATGGCGCTGGACGTGGCGGGCCTGTTCGACCCGACGCCGATCTCGGACGGCGTCAACGGGGTGATCTCGCTGTTCCGCGGCGACTTCCTGGGCGCGGGCTTGTCGGCCGTCAGCATGGTTCCCTACATCGGCGACGCGGCCAAGCTGGGCAAGCTCGGCAAATGGGCCGAGACGGTGAGCAAGGCCGCGGACCTCGCCAAGGTCGACAGCGCCTTCGCCGCCGCCGCCAAGCCGGCGCTGGAAAAGCTGAAGGGCGCGATCGACGCCCTGCCGCTGGACAAGCTGCCCGACAGCGCCCGCCAGACGCTGGAGACCGCCAGCCGCAAGCTGGACGAGGCCCTCTCCGCCCGGCCCCGCGTCGATCTGGAGCAAGGCGCCAAGGGCGGCTGGAACGCCAAGCTGAACGGCGAACTGGCGCCCAACACCGACTATGTGGTCAGCGGCCGCTACACCTATTCCACCGACGCCAGCGGCCGCGTCGAGCAGGTGACCGGCACGCTCGACCTGAAGCATGCCGACCGCAACGGCTACCAGCAGACCAAGGCGGGCCAGGAAGGCGGGATCAAGGACGGGGTCGACGGCGACGAAGGCGGCCACCTGATCGCGGCGATCTTCAACGGCCCCGGCGAGCAGATCAACTACCACGCCATGGACGGCACGCTGAACAAGAGCGGCTGGAAGGTGATGGAGAACGAGTGGGCCGCCGCCCTGAAGGAGGGCAAGCAGGTCGATGTCGACATCAAGGCGGTGTTCGAAGGCGACTCCAAGCGGCCCGACGCGTTCAGGGTGGAGTACGTCATCGACGGCAAGCCCTCGACCCGCACCTTCTTCAACGACTAGATTTGGCGTCCACGCCTCCCGGAGGATTCCATGGCCGACATCGACAGCCCCGAAGGCATCTACCGCCACGTCGGCCAGGCCCTGGCCGGCAGCGTGGCCGAGCCCTGGTCGGAGATCCGCCTGAACATCGACGTCATCGACGGCTCGGTGGGCCTGACGGGCGACTACACCAAGGCCGCCGGCGGCGTGGCCGACCTGGACGTGCGCAAGCTGGACTATTCGGTGTCTAAGGCGCTGCGCAACCTGCACCGCCTGACCGCATCGAGCGCCCACGAGCCGTGGTCGAAGGCGGTGTTCTCGCTGAAATCGGACGGCGCGTTCGACCTGAAGTACGACTACGCGGCGGCGTAAGGCGCCACTCTTGGCCCACTGCGTCAGTACGGCATGACCGGAGTGACGATCGTGCCGTGAACGCCGATAGCGACCGCGGCGAGACAACACACGCCCACGGGCCAACGCCGCCAGCCCTTGAAGAAGACCAGGAACGCCAGGCCAAAGCCGATCAGCAGGATCTGGTAGAGCGTCCGGTCGAGACCCAGCGACATGGACAGCGGCAGATAGAAGATCGCCAGCAGCAGAAGCAGGCCGCTGGCGATGATCTGCCCGGTAGCGCCTGCGCGTCCCATCTACCCCGCCTCCCCCTGTGTCGCCCGTTCCGAAGGACCCGGACGCCGGCTCACGATCCCTCGGAAATGGCGACGTTTCAACGCCCCCTGCGCCCCGGCGCCAGCAGCACACCGGCCGCCGCGCCCAGCATCACCGTCGCCACGATCGCCGAGGCGCGCAGGCCTGTCGCGATCCCCGCCCCGGCCAGCGCCCCGAAGATCGCCACCCCGGCCGCGCCGCCCACCTGGCGGCAGGCGTTGAGCACGCCCGAGGCCGCGCCGGCGTCGTGGCGGTCGACATTGGCCAGCAGGCCGCTGGTCAGGGCCGGAATGGCCAGCCCCATGCCGCCGGGGATCAAAGCAAAGCCCGGCAGCATGTCGAGCACGCCGCTGGCCGGTCCCAGCCGAGCCGTCAGGGCGTAGCCGCAGGCGGCGACCAGCACGCCGCCGCTGGTGACGGCCCGGGCGCCGAAGCGTCCGACCAGGGATCCGCTGGCCAGGTTGGAGACGATGAAGGTGGCCGTCAGCGGCAGGAAGGCCAGCCCCGCCTTGCCCGGCGACCAGTGCAGGGTGCGCAGCATGTAGAGACCGAGCACGAAGATCAGGCCGTAATAGGTGAAGTTCAGGGCCGAGCCGACGACCACCGCGCTCCAGGCCGGGCGGCTGCGAAAGACGGAGAGCGGCATGGCCGGATGCCGGGCGTGGCGCTCGAAGGCCACGAAGGCCAAGGCCAGGACGAGACCCGCGACCAGGGCCGCCAGCGGCGCGCCGCCCCAGCCGCGGTGGCCGCCCTCGATCAGGCCGCCGACCAGCAGGGTGACGGCGGCCACCGCCAGGGCTTGCCCCGGCAGGTCGAACGGGACCTTGGGCTTGGCCGGGGTCGCCGGGGCGACCAGCTGGGCAAGCACCGCCCCGATCGCGCAGAGCGGCAGGTTGACGAAGAACACCCAGCGCCAGCCCAGGGTCTCGACCAGCAGGCCGCCCAGCACCGGTCCGGCGGCGATCGACACCCCGCCGGCGGCGGTCCACCAGCCGACCGCGGCCGCGCGCCGGCGATCGTCGCCATGGGCGGCGTGGGCGATCAGGGCCAGGGACGGCGGGATCAGCAGCGCGCCCGCCGCGCCCTGCGCGACCCGGGCCAGGATCAGGCTCAAGGGGCCGCCGGCGAAACCGCAGGCGGCCGAGGCCAGGCCGAACAGGACCAGCCCCGCCAGGAAGGCCCGCTTGGGTCCGACCCGGTCGCCGATCGCCCCGGCCGACAGCAGCATGGCCGCCAGGGCCAGCACATAGGCATCGACCACCCACTGCAGCTGGGCGGTGGGCGCGCCAAACGCATCGCCGATCGCATCCAGGGCGACGTTGACGATGGTGACGTCCAGCTGGGTGACCAGGAAGCCGAAGCTGGCGGCGGCCGTGATCAGCGGCAGGCGGGAAGGCTTGGTGCTCATGGGCCTCGTCATGCGCCGTCCGCGCCGCCGGATGCTACACGCGTCGATGAACCATTGCGTCGACGATCGGGGTAGAGTGGCGCCATGGACGCCAATATCGCCAGCCCCGCCGCCCTGATCGGCGACCCGGTCCGCGCCGCCATGCTGCAGGCGCTGCAGGACGGCCGCGCCCAGCCGGCCGGAGCCCTGGCCTGGGCGGCGGGCGTCACGGCCCAGGCGGCCAGCAACCACCTCTCCAGGCTGGTCGAGGGCGGCCTGCTCAGCGTCGAGCGCGAGGGCCGTCATCGCTACTACCGCCTCGCCTCGGCCGAAGTGGCGCACGCCATCGAGGCGCTGTCGGCGATCGCAGCCCCGGTTCGGTCGCTGGAGATTCCGCGCTCGCCCAAGGCCCGCGCCCTGCGCGACGCCCGCTGCTGCTATGGCCACCTGGCCGGACGGCTGGGCGTGAAGGTCGCCGACGCCCTGGTGGAGCGCGGGCTGCTCACGCCGGCCGACGACAAGCGCTATGCAGTGACGGACGAGGGCCGGGCCTGGTTCGGCGAACTGGGGATCGAGGTCGCCGCCCTCGCCTCCCCGCGCGGCGTCGCCCGCCAGTGCCTCGACTGGACCGAGCGCCGGCATCACCTGGCCGGGCCGCTGGGCGTGAAGCTGCTGGCGGCGATGCGCGAGCGGGGCTGGCTGGCGCTGGAGGCCAAGGGCCGCGCCGTGCGGCTGACAGCGGACGGCGCCGAAGCGCTGCGCGACCTGCTGGACGTGAGCCTCGACGACGACGGTCGCGTGGCGGCCTGAGAGCATTCATCTCCCGTCATTCCCACCCTTGTGGCGGGAAACCCTGCTTGCGCTGGCAAGTGAGACGCCAGCGGCGTGCTCAGCACGCCGCCCCTCCAGCCTTTGCGGCTGACAGAGGGGTTCCCGCCACAAGGGCGGGAATGACGGGATTTGGTGTTAGGCGCCGCAGATCCTCCCCATCGCACTAGGGAATTCCCCAACTATCCCCTCCCTGCCGCCGCGCGCAGCATCCGGGTCCTGACGAAGACGCCGAGGGACGAAAGATCATGCGCATCGAGGGCGGATCGGGGATCAGCGCGACGAGCGAGCGCTTCGACACCAGCGCCRGCGCGCGGGTCGCCGTCGACGCCCGGGTGGCGGCCGAGTGGGACGCGCCCGCCTCGCGGCCGGCGGTCGCCGCCACGGCCCAGGCCGACGTGCGGATCTCGGCCGCGGCGGCCGGCGGCGGCAAGTCCGCGGAACTGGCCGAAGCCCGCGTGCACATGGCCCTGGCCGCCGACGTCTACAACGACACGCCCAACCCGCCGCCAGGCTGGGAGGTGGCGAGCGCCGACGATCTGGCCCGTCTGGGCCTGGACGCCACCGACCTGGAGGAGCCGGGCTCCAGCTTCCGCGCCCGGGTCTATGTCGACGCCCAGGGCGACTATGTCGTGGCCTTCCGAGGCAGCCAGAACGCCGAGGACTGGCGCAACAACTTCCAGCAGGGCCTGGGGCTGGACTCCGGCCACTACGACAAGGCGCTGGTGATCGGCGAACGCCTGCGCACCGCGGGCGAGGACGTCACCCTGACCGGCCACTCGCTGGGCGGGGGCCTAGCCTCGGCGGCGGCGGTGGCTTCGGGGCTGCCGGCCGACACCTTCAACGCCGCGGGCCTGCACGAGGACACGCTGGAGGCGGCCCGGGCCGGCGGCGCGGCGCCCCCGCAGGTCGACGCCTACTATCTGGACGGCGATCCCTTGAGCCGCGTGCAGGACGGCGGCGACCGCTGGCTGGGCGCGGGCCTGGGCGGCCTGCTGGGCGGCATTCCCGGCGCGATCCTGGGCGGCCTGCTGGCCGACGCGCCGCCGGCCTATGGCGAACGCCACGTGCTGGCGCCGGTCGGGCCCGAAGGCCAGTCGGCGGGCGACGCCTCGCTGGGCGACCTGCACGGCCAGGCCTGGCTGTCGTCCAGCCTTGACGCGGCCTACCGCGCGGCGGCCAACTGAGGCTCGTGACCCGCACAGCAGCAATCGCCGCCCTGGCGGCCTCGATGGTGATGATGACGGACGCCGCGCTCGCCTCATGTTTCGTGGGCGGAACCGCCCTGCCCGACAGCCGCGCCGCCCTGGCCGCCGCCGATCACGGCCAGGCCGGACGCGACCTGATGGCCGCCGTGCTGAAGGGCGAGGTCGGCGAGGCCCAGCGCCGCCTGCGCGCCGATCCGGCCCTGAAGGCCACGCGCGGCGGGCCCGGCGGCGACCTGCTCAGCCTGGCCATCGCCCGCTGCGACAGGCCGATGGTGAGCGCCCTGCTCGATCTGGGCGTGCCGCCCGACGGCGCCGCCGACGCCGTTCCGCTGAGCCTGGCCCTGCGCGCCACCGACCCCGCATTGGCGACGCAGCTGCTGTCGGCCGGAGCCAGCCCGCAGCGGCGCGCGGCCTACTGGCCCTTGAAGGCGGCGATCGGCCTCAACTCGCTCGGCGCAGTGCGGCTGCTCCTGCAGCATGGCGCCAGGATCAACGACCACGACGCCACCGGCGCGACGCCGCTGCGGCTGGCGGTGGAGCAGCAGAACTTCCGCATCGCCGAGCTGCTGCTGGAGAAGGGCGCCGATCCCTGGGCCGTGGGGAGCAACGGCGAGACGGTGGGAACCGTGCTGTCCGGCCCCATGCGTCCCGGCGAGCCCGAGGAGCAGGCGGCCCGCCCGCGCGTGCTCGACGGCCTGAAGGCCGCCGGCTGGCGCCTTCCGGGCGCGCCCGACGCCAGGGAGACCCGCCGCCTGGTGCTGACCGGCGCCTGGCCGCCGCCCGAAGCCCGCGCCGCCGGCTGGAAAAATCCGCCGCCGGCCGACGTCGCCGACCGGATGCGGCGCTTCTGGACCGAGAACGGCGACAAGCGTCCGCGCTGACGGAATCATCTGCGACTCGCAGGCGATGCGATTCCCTCGCCGACAGCGTCGCCGACGACGCGCAAAAACGCGCGCCGGATGGCTGCCCGACAAGGGCTAAGCATCTGATTTTAAAGGAGGATGGCGGAGACGGAGGGATTCGAACCCTCGATACCCTTTTGAGGTATGCCGCTTTAGCAAAGCGGTGCCTTCAGCCTCTCGGCCACGTCTCCTCCTGAGAGGGAGCGGTTCGATAGCCTGTTCGCTCGCGAATGACAATCGAGGCGTGAAGGAAAATCGCGTTAACGCGACGCTCAGACGGCCACGCTAGGTTGAACCCCGTTCTCCCGTGCGCAGAAGCCCAAGAGCGATCATGAGTTCCGCCCTCGCCCGCCCCGCGGACGCAAGCCATGCGTCAGCCGCCGAACGCAGCCGGCGCGGACCGTTCCGGCCGGAACGACTGACCCCGGCTCGCGCCAGGGTGCAGATCCAGAACCTCACTCGCGCCTTCCGCATCGTCGATTCGATTCTCGCCGCCGCCCTGGCCCTCTGGCTGGCCCGCGATGGAGGCCTCGTCGCCCCGCTGGTGGGCGCGGCCGTCCTGCTGGTCGTGCTGCACGGCCTGGAAGCCTACGCCTTTGCCCATCGCGAGCCCCTGATCCGCCACCTGCTGCGCGTTGGCGCGGCCATCGGGGCCTCGGCCATCGCCGTGCAGGCCGTGGCGCTGACGCCCCTGGCGCTGGGCGAGCACGTCGTCGCCGGCTGGCTGCTGGCCGCCCTGCCCGCCTTCGTCGCGCTGCACGCGACCTGGTGGGTCCTGGTCCGTCACGGCCGCCGCACCGGCAGGCTGACCCCCAACATCGTGCTGGTCGGCGCCACCACCAACGCCGAGCGGCTGATCGCCGCGGCCCTGCGCACCGGCGAGGTCAACGTGCTGGGCGTGTTCGACGACCGCGCCGCCCGCGCGCCCGAGGCCGTGCTGGGCGTGCCGGTGCTGGGCGACACCAAGGCCCTGGTCGACCACCGCATCATGCCCTTCGTCGACCGCGTGGTGATCGCCGTCGAATCCACCGCCCAGGCCCGCGTCGGCCAGCTGGTCGAGCGGCTGTCGGAACTGCCCAACCCCGTCAGCATGATCGTCGATGTCGGCGGCGACGCGGATCGCGACGCGGCCCTGTCGCATCTGGCCGACCTGTCGGGCGCCCCGACCGACGCCCGCCGGGCGATGGTCAAGCGTATGCAGGACCTGGCCGTCGCCGGCGTCGGCCTGATCCTCGCCGCCCCGGTCATGCTGGGCGTGGCCCTGGCCGTGAAGCTCGACAGCCCCGGCCCGATCTTCTTCCGCCAGCGCCGCCACGGCTTCAACAACGAGACCATCCTGATCTGGAAGTTCCGCTCGATGCGGCACGAGATGGCCGACGCCCGCGCCGCCCGCCAGATCAGCGCCGACGACGACCGCGTCACCCGCGTGGGCAAGTTCATCCGCAGGACCAGCCTCGACGAGCTGCCGCAGCTGTTCAACGTGCTGTCGGGCGAGATGTCGATCGTCGGCCCGCGCCCGCACGCCATCGGCATGATGACCGGCGACGTGGAGTCGGCCAAGCTGGTGGCCACCTACGCCCATCGCCACCGCATGAAGCCCGGCGTCACCGGCTGGGCGGCCATCAAGGGCTCGCGCGGGGCCGTCGACACGCCCGAACTGGTGCGCCAGCGCGTGGCCTACGACGTCGAGTACATCGAGCGGCAGTCGTTCTGGCTGGACCTCTACGTGATCCTGATGACCGTCCCCTGCCTGCTGGGCGACAAGACCGCCGTGCGCTGACCATGTTCTGGCGCGGCGTCCTGGGCTACCTGCCCGTCAACATCGCCCAGGGGGTCGTCGGCCTCCTGACGATCGTGCTGTTCACGCAGATCCTGTCTCCGGCCGAGTACGGGATCTATGCGCTGGCGTTCTCGGTGCTGAGCCTGACCCAGACGGCGTTCCTGACCTGGACCGAGGCGGCCATGGCCCGCTTCCTGGCCCGCGCCGACGAGGACGGCCGCCTGCCCGACCACTTCGCCACCCTCTATCGCCTGTGGATCCTGATGGCCCTGGCGATCCCGGTGCTGGCCGCCGTGGTGCTGCGCTTCTGGCCGATGGCCCCGGCGCTGAAGGCGGCGATCGCCGCCGCCTTCGCCGCCGCTGCGGTCAAGAGCCTGGCCAAGATGTCCCAGGAGCGCCGCCGCGCCGCCGGCGAGGTGTCGGGCGCGGCCCTGCTGGACGTGATCCAGACGGTCGGCGGCTTCGCCCTGGGGCTAGTGCTGGCCCTGGCGGGCCTGGGCGGCGCAGCCCCGATCCTGGGCACGGGCGCGGTCGCGCTGCTGTGCCTCGTCTTCGTGCTGCCGACGGACCTCAAGCGCCTGAAGGGCGGAAGCTTCGACAAGGCCATGGCCAAGACCTACGCCGCCTACGGCGTGCCGGTGGCCTTTTCGCTGATCCTGGCCCTGGTGCTGTCGACCACCGACCGCTTCCTGCTGGCCGCCTTCCTCGACGAGAGCGCGGTCGGCGTCTACCACGCCGGCTATTCGCTGGGCTCGCGCACGCTGGACGTGGTGTTCATCTGGCTGGGCATGGCCGGCGGTCCGGCCATGGTCGCGGCGCTGGAGCGCGGCGGCCAGCCGGCGCTGGAGGAAAGCGCCCGCGAGCAGGCCGACTTCATGGTGCTCTTGACCCTGCCCGCCGCCGTCGGCCTGGCCCTGGTCGCCCGTCCGCTGACCGAGGTGATGATCGGCCCGGCCCTGCGCGAGGGCGCGGCGGGCGTGACGCCCTGGATCGCCGCCAGCGGCTGGCTGTCGGGCGTGACCACCTATTACCTGCTCCAGGCCTTCACGCTGGGCCGGCGCACGACGATGCTGAGCGCCTGCATGGCGATCCCGGCCGGCGCCAACCTGGCGCTGAACCTGATCCTGATCCCGCGCTTCGGTCTTTCCGGCGCCTTATGGGCGACCACCGCCAGCTACGCCCTCGGCGCGATCGCCGCCGGCGTGCTGGGCCGCAAGGCCTGCGCCCTGCCGATCCCGTGGGAGACCCTGGCCAAGACGGGCCTGGCCTGCGCCCTGATGGCGGCGCTGGTGCTGGCCCTGCCGGACGTCGGCGGCCTTTTCGAACTGATCCTCAAGGCCGGCCTCGGCGCGGCGACCTTCGGCGGCGCGGCCCTGCTGCTCGACGCCGGCGGCGCCCGCGCGAGGCTGGCCGTCATCACCCGCRGGTTCCGCACCGCATGAGCGCCCCGATCACCGAAACCGTGACCGACAACGCCGCCTGGGCCGGCGCGACGCCGCGCCTGTCGGTGCTGATCCCCACCTATCGCGACGACCCGGCCGCCCTGCTGCGCGCGCTGGACGGGAAGGACGCTTCCGCCGAGATCGTGGTGCTGGACGACGGCGGCGGCGACGAGGCCCTGGCCGCGCGGATCGGCAAGATCATCGCGGGCCTGAAGCGCCCCGCCCTCTTCGTACGCCTGTCGCGCAACGCCGGCCGCGCCCAGGGCCGCAACCGCCTGGCCGCCCACGCCCGGGGCCGGCACCTGCTGTTCCTCGACAGCGACATGCTGCCTGACCCCAAGGACTTCCTGGCCCGCTGGCTGGCGGTGGCCGCCGACGACGCCCCGGTGGCCTTCGGCGGCTTCACCCTGGACCAGACCCCGATCCGTCCCGAGCACGCCCTGCATCGGGCCATGGCGCTGAAGAGCGACTGCACGCCCGCCCCGCAGCGGGCCCAGGCGCCGGAGAAGCACGTCTTCACCTCCAACCTGCTGGTGCGGCGCGACGTCTTCGAGACCATCGCCTTCGACGAGGGCTTCGCCGGCTGGGGCTGGGAGGACGTCGAATGGGCCATGCGGGCAGCCCGCGCCCACCCGATCCTGCACGTCGACAACACCGCCACGCATCTCGGTTTGGATCCCGCGCCGGTGATCGCGGCCAAGTACGAGCAGTCGGCCGCCAACTTCGCCCGCGTGGTCGCCAGCCACCGCGACGTGGTCAGCGCCTATCCCAGCTACAAGGTCGCCAAGGCCCTGAAGGCGGTTCCGCTGCGCGGGACCTGGCGGCCGTGGTTGAAGGCTGTCGCCCTGGCCGAGAGCCTGCCCACCCCGATTCGCGCCTTTTCCATGCGGCTCTATCGGGCCGCCCTCTATTCGGACGCCGTGTGATGACCGCAGTCGAGCAAACCTACGAGAAGGTCGACGCCTACGAGCCGGACCGCTCGCTGAAGGGCAAGGTGCGCCGCCGGCTGATCCGCCTGCAGCACCGCCGCCCGGCCCGGGTGAAGCTGGAGCGGCCGATGGTGTCGTTCAGCTTCGACGACGCGCCCGCCACCGCCTGCGAGGCGGGCGCGCGGGTGCTGGAGAGCCGGGGCTTTCGCGGCACCTACTACTTCGCCGCCGGCCTGACCGGGCGCGACGGCCCGATGGGCCGATACGCCACCGGCGAGGACGCCGCCCGGCTGCACGCCGCCGGCCACGAGATCGGCTGCCACACCTTCAGCCACCTCGACTGCGGCCAGGCCACGACGCAGGTCGCCCTGGCCGACGTGGCGCAGAACACCGACGCCCTGGCGGCGTGGGGCGTGGGGAACGCGGTGAGCTTCGCCTACCCGTATGGCGACGTGGCCGCGCCGGCCAAGACGGCCCTGGCCGGCCGCTTCAAGACCCTGCGGGCCCTGCACCATGGCCTGATCGCCAACGGCGCCGACCTCAACCAGGCCCCGGCCGTCGGCATCGAGGGCGAGGACGGAGAGGTCGTGGCCCTGCACTGGCTGGACCAGGCGCACCGTCGAAAGGCGTGGCTGATCCTCTACACCCACGACGTGGCCGAGCAGCCGTCGGCCTGGGGCTGTACGGTGGAGGCGCTGGAGCGGCTGGTCGACGGCGCGGTCAACGCCGGCTTCGACGTCGTGACCGTGGCCGAAGGCGCCCGACGGATCGGGCTGTAGCGCCTACTGGCGCGTCCGCGAGGTCATGCCCGCGGCGGCCGCGTCGTCGGCCATCTGCGGGTCGATTTCCGGCGCGGGCTTGGGCGTGGCGGGCGGAGCCTCGACGACCGGCGGCTTTTCGGGCTCGGGCGCGACGGCCGGCGGCGGGGCCTGGGCGGTGGGCGTGCGGGTGGTGGCGGCGCTGGCCGCATCATCGGCCGCGGTGCGGACCTCGGCGCCTTCCTCATAGCCCGAGCTTTCGAAACCGACCCCGGCGCTGACCACCAGGATCACGCCAAGGGCGGCGACCGCCCCGACGACGAAACCCAGGACGATCCATCCCAACGGATTGCCGCGACGTTCGGCCTTGGCCATCTGGAGCTCCCTAAAGGGAAGGCTCCGATCCTAGGAGCCGACCCAGCGTCGGACCGCGCCGACATCGACGTGAACGAAATTGCTGACGGGGTAGTACCCGACGCCGCCCTGCTTCAGATCGAGGGCCGCAGTCCTCAGCCGATCCAGGGAGACATCCTCCAGATAGAGATCGATCGCCTTGCCGTCCATGTGCAGGCTGCGCTTGGCGACCTCACCGCTGCGCGCGTGCAACATCGCGTTGGTCTTGGGCGAGCGATAGCCGGAGATGATCTGGAAGTGAGACTTGCTTTCCGTGCGCGCCGCCAGGCCCGCCATGATGTCGTAAAGCTTGGGATTCATCGCCGAGACGTCGCCGGAGCGATAGTCGCGCAGCACCTTGTCGAGGGCCTGGACGGCGTCGGGGACGTACTCCCCCTTCTCGAAATAGACGGCCTCGAGCTTTTCCTGGGTGTGCACGTTGTGCAGCTTCACCCAGCGCGGCTCGGCGGAAATGATGCGTTTCGGCTCGGGCGCGGGAACCGGCGCTTCGGGAAGGCCGTTCTCAGGCATGCCTTCGGCGGCATTGCCCAGGTCGCCCTGCTTCATCAGCAGGTCGGCGATGGGGTCGGCCCCAGGGCCGAACTTGGACTGTGCGAAGGCCGCCATCGGCCCGACCGCACTGGCGCCCAGCACACCCAGGCCAAGGCCTAGGAGCTTGCGTCGTTCGATCATCGATACGCTTTCCCGACTGACTGCGTCAGGCCGCCCAAGGGGCCGCCCGCGCTCACTTAGAACGCGATAAACTTTCCGGATCGGAAAGGCTTACGCACAAAAAGAGGCCTGACGAAGGCCGTCGGGTCAAGCCGGGCGGATGGACGCGCTGCCGCTGAAAGCATGAGCATTCACCGCTCCTGCCACGCTTCAAATGCTGCAAAGACAGCGGCTTGAGCGCCTGGGCGAGGCGCTCAGACGGCTTTCGATGCGGCGATACGCTGCACCAGCGTCCGATCCCAGCCGTATGGATCGTCGCGGAAATTCACCTGCCCGTCGGGGGTCACGTAGGCTGTCCAGTACAGCAGGTAGACGGCCATCGGCTTGGGCAGCTGGGCCCGCACGGTCTTGCCCGAGGCGATGGTGGCGTCGACGTTCTCGGGCGTCCATTCGGTGCTGCCGTCGAGCAGTTGCTTGGCCAGCGGGATGGGCTTTTCCAGGCGCACGCAGCCGTGGCTGGCCAGCCGGCTGTAGCTGGCGAACTTGGCCCGCGACGGGGTGTCGTGCAGGTAGACGCCGTAGGGGTTGTTGAAGTCGAACTTCACCAGGCCCAGGGCGGCCTTGTCGCCGGCCTTCTGCTGCAGGCGCGTGCCGCCGCCCTCGGTCGGGATGACGATGAAGTCGTTGCGGGCCAGATAGCCCGGATTGGCGCGCTCCTTGGGCCACAGCTCCTTGGTCGCGATGGAGCTGGGCACGTTCCAGGGCGGATTGAGCACGATCGAGTGGATCTGCGACTGCAGCATCGGCGTCTCGTCGCCCGGACGGCCGGTGACGGCGCGCATGGTCAGGGTCGGGGCGTCGTGGTGGAAGACGCTCATCACGGCGGCGGCGATGTTGACCTGGATGCGGTCGGCCGGCAGCTCCTCGGGCAGCCAGCGCCAGCGCTCCATGTTGGCGACGATCTGGTCGATGCGCAGCTGCACCGGCACGTTCAGCGCCGCCAGCGTGCCCTTGCCCAGCACGCCGTCGGGATTGAGGCCGAAGCGCTTCTGGGCGCGCATCAGGGCCTGCTGCAGGGCCTCGTCGAAGACCGGGGCCTTGTCGACGGCGATGGTCGGATCCTCGACGGCTAGGCGCGCTTCGAGCTGGGCGATGCGCGGGTCGCCCTTGTCGCCCAGCTTCAGCGGCGGGCCTTCGGGGATCACGGCCCAGCCGCCCTTGGCGGCCAGATCGCGATAGACGACGAGGCCCTTCTGCAGGGTCTGGTAGCCGGTATAGGGCGGCGACAGATCTTCCAGCCAGCCGGCCAGGCGGTCGTTCTGCACGGCCGCGGCGAAGCCGGGCGCGGGATCGTAGGCCGCCGGGCGCAGGCCCCAGTTGCCGTCGAAGTCGGCGGGCGCCAGGCGGCCGCTGTGCACGGCCTTGGCGTAGCGCATGGTCAGGGCGACCAGCTGGGTGACGCCGGCCTGGCGATCGGACGCGCTGCGCGAGTCCAGCAGGGCCAGGGCGCGGTCGGGCGCGAAGGCGCCGGGCTCGAAGCCGTGCGAGGGGGCGTCGTTCAGCGCCTTGGCCAAGAGGTCGATCTGGTCGGCGCGCAGGGCCGGCGGCGCGGGCACCGCCACGGGCGCCTGCTGCGGCGCGCGGACAGGCCGGACCTGAGCTTGAGCAAGAACGGCCGGGGCCGCCGACATCCACAGGGCCGCCCCGAGCAGGACGGTCGAAACTTTAAGGCTCTGGCTCACCGTCGACGGGTCTCGCACGCACGTTGCGCGCGGCCCCTCCGCGCGCTTCCCAAATGGCAATTCCGCGTTGGGGTCGTCAACGCGAGGATCGTGAAACTGCAACGGCCAAGGTCCCGTTTTGGTTCTTTCTCACGTTGCGGAACCTTCCGGCCACACTCGCGGTTTGCAGTTCGACGACGGCGCCTTTGCGCCACAATCGTCCTTGTCAGGACAGCCAAGATGAGAATCGCCCAGGTTCCGCCCCTGTATGAAGCCGTGCCCCCACGGCTCTACGGGGGCACCGAAAGGGTGGTCGCGCACCTGACGGACGCGCTTGTCGACCTCGGCCACGAGGTCACCCTGTTCGCCTCCGCCGAAGCCAGGACCAAGGCCGACCTGCTGGTCGTCCGCGACCAGGCCATCCGCCTGGACCCCGCCCCGCTGAAATCCGACCTCGCCGCGCACCTGGCCATGCTGGCCGAGGTTCGCCGCCGCGCCGACGCCTTCGACGTCATCCACTTCCACACCGACATGCTGCACTTCCCGCTGTTCGAGGACGTGGCGGAGAAGACCCTGACCACGCTGCACGGGCGGCTGGACCTGAAGGACCTGCCGGGCGTCTACCGGCGCTGGCCGCAGTTTCCGCTGGTGTCGATCTCCGACARCCAGCGCGCGCCCCTGCCCTTCGCCAACTGGGCCGGCACGGTGCTGCACGGCATGTGCGCCGAGATCTACGAATATCACCCAAGATCGGAGGGCTACCTCGCCTTCCTCGGCCGGATCTCGCCGGAGAAGGGTCCCGAGCGGGCGATCGCCATCGCCAAGCGCATGGGCCGCCGGCTGAAGATCGCCGCCAAGGTCGACGTCGCCGACCGCGAGTATTTCCACGCCGTCGTCGAGCCCCTGCTCGACCATCCGCTGATCGAGTTCGTCGGCGAGATCGGCGACGCCGAGAAGTCGGCCTTCCTGGGGGGCGCCGACGCCCTGCTCTTCCCCATCGCCTGGCCCGAGCCGTTCGGCCTGGTGATGATCGAGGCCATGGCCTGCGGAACGCCGGTGATCGCCTACCAGTGGGGCTCGGTGCCCGAGGTGATCGAGGAAGGCGTCACCGGCTTCATCGTCGACGACGAGGACGAGGCGGTGGCCGCGCTTCGCCGCCTGCCCGACCTGTCGCGCCAGACCGTGCGCGAACGGTTCGAACTGCGGTTCTCGGCCCACGCCATGGCCCGTCGCTATCTCGACCTCTACGCGCATCTGGACGAAGCGGCCCGCGCGCCGCGCCTGATGTTGGCCCAGACCGCGTGACCTCAAAGACGGCCGAAGCCCGCCGGGTTGACGCCGCATTGTGTTTCCAAGTTCAGCGACCGCGCCTCCCCTGGCGCGGCCGCTGATCGCGTTTAGACAAGGGGCATCGAGATGGACGACATGGCTCCGACCCCGGTGACGGCGGGCGAGCATGGCGAGACCGGCGAACCGCGCGTGCCCTATCGGCTGTTCGCCCTGAAGGACCGCGACACCTTTCTGGTGGCCGACGCCTTCGGCGACGTACTGGGCGCGGCCGACGGCCTGTTCCACGACGACACCCGCCTGCTGTCGCGCCTGCGGCTGCTGATCGGCGGTCGGCCGCCGGCCCTGCTGAGCGCCAGCGTCTCGCAGGACAACGTGTTCTTCACCTCGCACTCGACCAACCAGACCCTGCCGTCGCTGGGCGGGGCCTCGGCTCCGCACGGCGCGATCCATGTCGAGCGCAAGCGCTTCCTGTGGGCCGAGCGCCTCTACGAGCGCCTGCGGTTCGTCAACTACAGCCGCGACATGGTCATCCTGCCGGTGGCCCTGGAGTACGACGCCGACTTCCACGACATGTTCGAGGTGCGCGGCTCAAAGCGCAAAGCCAGGGGCCGGGTGCTGCCGGCCGAACTGAACGGCCGCTCGGTGCACTTCGCCTACCAGGGCCTGGACGAACTGCGCCGCGACAGCGTGATCGCCTTTTCCGAACCGYCCGGGCGCCTGACGCCGCAGCGGGCCGAGTTCATGTTCATGCTGACGCCCGAGACCCATTTCGACCTCTACCTGGAGGTCGGCCCGGTTCCGGACCACCCGCCGACCCGCGAGCGCTGGCGCGCGGCCGCCGCCAGGGCGCGGCTCGACATGCGCGGCCGTCGCCGGCGCGGGGCGCGGCTGAAATCGTCGGGCCGCCTCTTCAACGACTGGCTGGAAAAGTCGCGGGCGGACCTGGCCTTGCTGACCACCGAATTCGAGACCGGCCCCTACCCCTATGCCGGCATCCCCTGGTTCTCGACCCCGTTCGGGCGCGACGCGATCATCACCGCCTGGCAGGTGCTGTGGATCGAGCCCCGGCTGGCCAAGGGCGTGCTCGGCTACCTGGCCGAACACCAGGCCGAGGAGGTCAGCGCCTTTCGCGACAGCGCGCCCGGCAAGATCATGCACGAGACCCGCAAGGGCGAGATGACGCGCCTGGGGGAACTGCCGTTCGGCCGTTACTACGGCGGGGTCGACACCACCCCGCTGTTCGTGGCCCTGGCCTGCGCCTATGCCGAACGCACCGGCGACCTGGCCTTCATCGACACCCTGTGGGACGCCCTGCGGGGGGCGGTGGCCTGGATCGAACAGTTCGGCGACAGCGACGGCGATGGCCTGATCGACTACGCCCGCGGCGCCGACACCGGCCTTTCCAACCAGAACTGGAAGGACAGCGAGGACAGCGTCTTCCACGCCGACGGCAAGTTCCCCGACGGGCCGATCGCCGTGGTCGAGGTGCAGGGCTACGCCTTCGCCGCCTTCAGGGGCATGGCGGATCTGGCCCGCCGCCGGGGCGAGACCGCCGACGCCGAGCGCTGGGCGGCCAAGGCCGAGCACCTGCGGACCATGGTCGAGGAGCGGTTCTGGATGGAGGACAAGGGCTTCTACGCCATGGCCGTCGACGGTCACGGCAAGCCCTGCCGCGTTCGCGGTTCCAATCCGGGGCACCTGCTGTTCTGCGGCCTGCCCTCGCCCGAGCGCGCGGCCAAGGTGGCCGACACCCTGCTGTCGGCGGCGTTCAACAACGGTTTCGGCGTGCGGACCCTGGCCGAGGGCGAGCCGCGCTTCAATCCGATGAGCTATCACAACGGCTCGGTCTGGCCGCACGACACCGCCATCTGCGCCATGGGCCTGGCGCGCTACGGCCATCGCGACGGCGTGGTGCGGATGACCTCGGGCCTGTTCGAGACGGCCGCCCACTACGAGATGCGGCTGCCGGAACTGTTCTGCGGCTTTCCGCGCCAGCCGGGCGAGCCGCCGGTCGCCTATCCGGTGGCCTGCCTGCCTCAGGCCTGGGCCGCCGGCTCGGCCTTCATGATGCTGCAGGCCTGCCTGGGCATCACCGTCGACGGCTGGGCCGGCGAGATCCGCATCCAGGAGCCGCGCCTGCCGATCGGCATCGACAGCCTGTCGATCGAGAACCTGGGCGTGGGCGAGCGCCTGACCGATCTCGCCTTCGAGCACGTCGGCCGCCACGTCACCGTCCAGGGCGGACGGCGCTCGACCGTGCCGATCCTGACCCGCTGCTGATTTTCCCAAAAGCGTAACAAGAACAATGACCATGCCCCAGAACCTCGACCTGTTTCCGATCGGCAACTGCTCGGTCAGCGCCCTCATCGACCGTGACGGCCGCTTCGTGTGGGGGTGCATGCCTCGCATCGACTCCGACCCGGTGTTCAGCACCCTGCTGGGTGGGCTCGAGCCGCCGTTCGAAGGCGGCAAGGGCCTGTGGGACGTGGTGGTCGACGGGGCGGTGAAGATCGAGCAGGCTTACCTGCGCAACACCCCGATCCTGCGCACCGTGGTCACCGACGCCGACGGGGCGAGCCTGGAGATCATCGACTTTTCCCCGCGCTTCCAGCAATTCGGACGGATCTATCGCCCCACCGCCTTCATCCGCCTGGTTCGGCCGATCAACGGGGTGTGCCGCGCCACCATCCGCCTGCGCCCCACGGCCAACTGGGGCGGCCGCCTGGCCGAGCACACCAACGGCTCCAACCACATCCGCTACCTGTGCTCGGACATGACGCTGCGGCTGACGACCGACTGCCCGGTCTCGCACATCCTGGAAGAGCGCACCTTCCGCGTGGAGCGGACGCTGGCGATGTTCCTGGGCGCCGACGAAGGCTTCGACGCCGACGTCGGCGCGACCTGCGCGCGGATGCTGCAGCAGACCGAGGACTACTGGCTGAACTGGGTGCGGGGCCTGGCCGTGCCGCTGGACTGGCAGTCGGCGGTGATCCGCGCGGCCATCACACTCAAGCTCTGCATGCACGAGGAGACCGGCGCGATCGTCGYGGCCATGACCACCTCGATCCCCGAACACGCCAACAGCGGCCGCAACTGGGACTACCGCTACTGCTGGCTGCGCGACGCCTACTACGTGGTGCAGGCCCTGAACCGGCTGGGCGCGGCCGACATCCTGGAGAACTACCTCTCCTACCTGCGCAACATCGTCGACCGGGCGGCGGGCGGCCACATCCAGCCGCTGTTCGGGGTGGGCTACGAGCCGGCGCTGGTGGAACGCTTCGCCCCCGACCTGCCCGGCTATCGCGGCATGGGGCCGGTGCGGATCGGCAACCAGGCCTTCGAGCACCAGCAGCACGACGTCTACGGCCAGATCATCCTGTCCTCGACCCAGGCCTTCTTCGACGAGCGCCTGCTGCGGCCGGCGACGGTCGACGACTTCAAGGCGCTGGAGCCGGTGGGCGAGCGCGCCTTCCAGCTGCACGACCAGCCCGACGCCAGCCTCTGGGAGTTCCGCGGCCGGGCCAATGTGCACACCTATTCGTCGGTGATGTGCTGGGCCGCCTGCGACCGCCTGGGCAACGTCGCCGAGAAGCTGGGCCTTACCGACCGCGCCAAGTTCTGGAACGACCGGGCGGCCAAGGTGCGCGAGGCCATCGACACCCACGCCTGGAACGAGACCCTGGGCCGGTTCGCGGCCACCTTCGGCGGCGAGGAGCTGGACGCCAGCCTGCTGCAGCTGGTGGACCTGCGCTTCATCGCCGCCGACGACCCGCGCAACAAGGCCACCGTGGCGGCCATCGAGGCGGGCCTGCGCAAGGGCAGCTACCTGCTGCGCTACGCCCTGCCCGACGATTTCGGCACCCCGCAGACGGCCTTCAACATCTGCACCTTCTGGCTGGTGGAGGCGCTCTATCTGGAGGGCCGGGTCGAGGAAGCCCGGGCGCTGTTCCAGGAAATGCTCGACCGCCGAACCTCGGCCGGACTGCTGTCGGAGGACATCGGATTCGAGGACGGCGAGCTGTGGGGCAACTACCCGCAGACCTATTCGTTGGTAGGTCTGATCAACTGCGCGGCGCTGCTCAGCAGGCCCTGGACTTCGGTACGCTGAAGCTAGGTCAACCCCTTCGGCCTCACGTTTTGGTCAGTCAAACGTGACCCCCCGACCGCCATGTCGGGGGATCGAACCCGGCGCCGGGGCGTTCTTGGCGGCTGAGTTCCATAGTGAAAGGGGCCTAACTGCATGACCACGTACGGGTCTGCCGCTCGGCTTGCGTCGTCGGATCTTCCGCCGCCGCCCACCAGTATTCCTGCCAACTGCGCGTTGTTTCTCGACCTCGACGGAACGCTTGCGCCCATCATGCCGCGTCCGGACGACGTCGGCCCCGACGCCGCGCGCGCGGCGCTGATCGCGCGCCTGCGCGAAGCCTTCGACGACCGCGTGGCCGTGATCAGCGGCCGTTCGCTGGACGATCTTTCCCGCATCCTGGGCGACAACGGCCTGGCCTACATGGCCGGCGTGCACGGCCTGGAGCGCCGCACCCCCGAGGGCGTGTTCCGCGCCCAGCCCCACGAAGGTCTGGCCGAGGCCCGCGACGTGCTGGGCGACCTGGCCCGCTGCGACCGCGGCCTGCTGTTCGAGGACAAGCACCTCAGCGTCGGCCTGCACTATCGCAACACCCCGTCGGCCGCCGACGCGGTGATCGAGGCGGCCGAGCGCCTGTCGCGCCAGACGGGCCTCGTCCTGCAGCTGGGCGACATGGTCGCCGAACTGCGCACGCCGGGGCAGGACAAGGGCTCGTCGGTGGCCGCCCTGCTGCGCGAACCGGCCTTCCAGGGCGCGCTGCCGATCTTCATCGGCGACGACCTGACCGACGAGGACGGCTTCGAGGCCGCCCGCCGCCTGGGCGGCTATGGCGTGCTGGTCGGGCCCGAACGGCCGACCGCCGCCAGCTACCGTCTCGAGGGCCCGCAGGCCGTCCATGCCTGGCTGGACGCCGCCGCCCGATCGGTCGCCAAGAACGAGGTGACCCAATGAGCCGCCTGATCGTCGTTTCGAACCGCGTCAATCCGCCGTCCGGCAAGGGCGAGGAAAGCGTCGGGGGCCTGGCCATGGCCCTGGCCGCGGCCCTGCGCGAATATTCCGGCATCTGGTTCGGCTGGAGCGGCAAGACCACGCCCGAGTTCACCGGCCAGCTGAACATGCAGCGCGTCGAGGGCGTGACGGTGGCCACGGTCGACCTCGAGGAAGGCGACTACCAGGAGTACTACAACGGCTACGCCAACAAGACGCTGTGGCCGCTGTTCCACTATCGCGTCGACCTGACGGCCTATGACCGCTCGTTCGGCGAGGGCTACGACCGGGTCAACAAGCGCTTCGCCGAGACCCTGCGCCCGCTGATCGAGCCGGACGACATCATCTGGGTGCACGACTATCACCTGATCCCGATGGCGCGGGAGCTGCGGCGGCTGGGCGTGACCAACCGCATCGGCTTCTTCCTGCACATCCCCTGGCCGGCGCACCAGCTGGTGGTCACCCTGCCCCGCCACCGACCGCTGGTGGAGGCGCTGTTCCACTACGACGTCGTGGGCTTCCAGACCGAGGAGAGCCTGCAGGCCTTCGAGGGCTACGTGCTCAACGAGGTCGGCGGCGAGAAGACCGAGGACGGACGCCTGCGCGCCTTCGGCCAGATCACCGAGGCCGGGGCCTTCCCGATCGGCATCGACGCCGACGACTTCGCCCGCATCACCCGCAGCCCGCGGGCCATGCGGGTCTATGACCGGATGGCGGCCCACAGCGTGTTCCGCAAGATGGTCGTGGGCGTCGACCGCCTGGACTACTCCAAGGGCCTGGAAGAGCGACTGCTGGGCTTCGAGCGCTTCCTGCACGACCACGAGGACGCCCGGCGCGAGGTGATGCTGCTGCAGATCGCCCCGCTGTCGCGCGACGAGGTCGAGGCCTACCAGGACATCCGCAGCCGCCTGGACGGCCTGATCGGCCGGATCAACGGCGCCTATGCCGACATGGACTTCACGCCGATCCGCTATCTCAACCGCTCCTACCGGCGCGACGAGCTGGCCGGGGTGTATCGCGCGGCCAAGGCGGCGCTGGTCACGCCCCTGCGCGACGGCATGAACCTTGTGGCCAAGGAATATGTCGCCTCGCAGAACCCCGAGGATCCGGGCGTGCTGATCCTGTCGCGCTTCGCCGGCGCCGCGCGGCAGATGAAGGAGGCGCTGATCATCAACCCCAACAGCCCCGAGGAGATCTCGGACGCGCTGGCCCAGGCCCTGGCCATGGACGAGACCGAGCGCAAGCGCCGTTGGGAGGACCTGATGGACAACGTCACCCGCCAGGACGTCACCGCCTGGCGCGACGACTTCGTGGCCGCGCTGAAAGGCGATCCGACGGTCATGGCCGCCAACACCGAGACGCCCGACGAGCCGGCCGTGACCACGGTGAAGAAGGCGCTGGTCGGCGCCAAGAAGTAGGAGCGAAACGCAGATGGCCCCGCGTCCCACATGGCAGGGCCATCTGCGGCTCTCGCTCGTCACCTGCCCGGTGGCGCTCTACACCGCCACCAATCCCGGCGGCGAGGTGCGCTTCAACCTGCTGCACCCCAAGACCCACAACCGCATCAGGATGGTGGCCACCGATCCGGACCTCGGCCCCGTCGAGCGCGCCGACCTGGTGAAGGGCTACGAGGTCGAGAAGGACCGCTACGTCATCGTCACCCCGGAAGAGATCGAGAGCGTGCGGCTGGAAAGCACCCGCACCATCGACATCGAGCGCTTCGTCGACGTGGCCGACATCGACCGTCTGTATTGGGACAATCCCTACTTCCTGGTCCCCGACGGCAAGCTGGCGGTCGAGGCCTACAGCGTGATCCGCGACGCCATGGCCGGCGCGAAACGCATCGCGCTGGGGCGGGTGGTGATGCACACGCGCGAACGCCTGCTGGCCATCGAGCCGCGCGGCAAAGGGCTGGTGGCCTATTCGCTGCGCGCGTTCGACGAGGTGCGCGATCCGGCCGACCTGTTCGACGACATCCCGGCCAAGAAGGCCGATCCGTCGATGATCGCCATCGCCCGCAAGATCATCGAGCAGCAGGACGGACCGTTCGAGCCCAAGGACTTCAAGGACCGCTACGAGGAGGCCCTGCGCGACCTGATCAAGCGCAAGGAAAAGGGCGGCAAGACCAAGGTCGCGGCCGCCCTGCCCGAAGACACCAACGTCGTGGACCTGATGGAAGCGCTGAAGAAGAGCCTGGGCGGCAAGGCCTCCGCGACCAAGCCCGCGGCGAAGAAGGCGGCCCCGAAGAAGGCCGCCTCCGCCAAGACCAGGAAAGCTTCCTAGGCCTCCTGCGCCACCGGCGACCTGGCCTCCTTCAGCCGCAGGTAGATGCAGCCCAGGCCGACCGCCGCGTTGAGGATGCCGACCAGCACGAACGGCGAGGCCGGGCTGATCACGTCGAACAGCACGCCGCCCAGGGTGCCCAGCACCAGGATGCCGAAGGCGCCGCAGAGGTTGAAGAAGCCGATGACCGCGCCCCGGCCCTCCTCCGGCGCTTCCTTGCCGATCAGGGCCTGGGAGCCGATGAAGGCGCTGATCTGGCCCACGCCCAGCAGCACGAACAGCGGCAGCGCCGCCTTGCTGAGCGGGTCGTCGATGAACATCGTCGCCAGGTAGCCGACCGCGCCCAGCAGCATGCAGGCGGCCAGGGCCGTCAGGCGGTGGGCCTTGTCGATCATCAGGGCCACGACCACCGGCCACAGCAGCGCCGCCGACTGGGCGACGATGAACGGGATCCGGCCCTGGTCGAGGGCGTCGGCGAGGCTCGCGCCATCCTCCAGCGCCGCTTTCTTGCCCCAGGCGATGGCGTAGGCGCCGACGATGGCCAGGTCGCCCCGCGCCACGAAGGCCGAGGCGTAGGCCAGCACGATACGCGGATTGGCCTTGGCGGCGGCGACGCCGACGCCCAGCTGGGTCGAGAGCTTGACCCGCTCGACCGAACGCGTCGTCACGCCGGGCTTGAGGCCCAGCCACATGACGGCGGCCGAGACCAGGCACAGGGCCGCGGCGATGGCCAGCGCGGCCTGGCCGGCGGTCTTTTCGTCCATGCCCTGGCCGACGAACACGGCCGGCAGCTTGCCGATGGCCAGCGCCAGCACCACCACGCCCAGGCCGTTGAGGATGCCCGACAGGGCGACGATCTTGCCGCGGTCGCGGGCCTTCACATAGTCGGCCAGGATGGTCGACAGCATGCCGGTCGTGGCCCCGATGCCGATGGCGTAGACCACCTTGTAGAGCGACAGGTCCCAGATGTTGGTGGCCAGCGGGAACAGCAGGTAGCCCGCCGCCGTGGCCAGGAAGCCGATGGCGTAGACCGCGCGGCGGCCCACCCGGTCGGCCAGGGCGCCGGCCAGGCCGAACACGAACAGCAGCGCCACCTCGTTGACGAGGTTCAAGATCCCCAGGACCGAGCCCTGGCGGTCGAGCGGCACGCCCAGGTTCGCGCTCAGCACATAGGGCGTCATCACCGCCACCGTGGTGGCCAGGCCGATGTTGACGAAGGCGGCGTAGAGCGCGGTCCACATGTGGCCGGCGCGCACRCCGGGCTCGATCGCCAGTATGCCGAACCGCTCGGGGTTCTTGGGCGCTGCCATCGGGAACTCCAGAAAAACTTGGGGGCAAGGAAAAGGCCCGGCGCGCAGGGGCGCCGGGCCTTGCAGGTCACTCGATCAGCGCGATCAGAAGGTCTTGCTGATGCGGATCGAGGCGGCGCGCTTCTCGGGCAGAGAAACCACGTAGGAACGCGGCGGCGTGTTGTTGTTGAGGTCGAAGAAGCCGAAGTCGGTCGCCGCGATGGCGTTCTTCGGGGTGTCGTCGTCGAAGAGGTTGGTCACCGCCACGTCGACGCTCCACGACCCGTCGGTGATCCCGGCCCGCAGGTCCGAGACGAAGTAGCTCGGCAGCCAAGTCAGGTTGTTCTGGGTCATGTAGCGCTTGGACTGGTAGCGGCCCGAAAGCTCGGTGGTCCAGCTCCAGTTCGCCAGCGTCGGCAGCTCGCCGCTGATCAGCGCCGAGATGTTGAGGCTGTGCTTGGGCGTCAGCGGCACGGCCTTGCCGGTGTAGTCGCCGCCGTTGGACTCGATCCGGTCGAAGTAGCCCGGAGTCGGGACCTTGTAATCGGTGAATTCGGCGTCGGTGTAGGTGTAGTTGCCGCTCAGCGTCAGCCAGCGGGTCGCCCGCCAGTCGCTGGTCAGGTCGATGCCCTTGCTTTCGCTTTCGCCGGCGTTCTCGACCGACGGCACCGAGGTGCCGCCCAGCACCTTGGTGGTGCCGATCTGCTGGTTCTTGTAGCGGTTGAAGAAGATCGCCCCGTTCAGAACCAGGTCGCCGCCCAGGAAGACGTTCTTCGAACCGATTTCGAAGCTCTGCAGCTTCTCCGGCTTGAAGGTGGAGTCGACGCTGCCGCTGGTGCCGGTGGTGTCGACGCCGCCCGGCTTGAAGCCTTCGCCGTACGACGCATAGACCGAGTTGCGCGAGGTGAGCTTGTAGTTGGCCACGAAGTTCGGCGTGAAGGCGTCCGCGCGGACGGTCTTCTTGTCGACCTGGGTGGTCTTGGCCAGCTGGGCGGCCCGCGCGGCGGCGGTGCCGGCCGGACCGGCGGCGCAGCCCAGTTGCTGCAGGCAGACCAGCTGCACGCCGAACAGGCGGTAGTACATCGGCTGGTACGGGCTGCCGCGATAGGCGACGCGTTCCTCGATGTAGCGGCCGTCGAAGCGCAGGGTCAGGGCGTCGGTGACGTCGTATTCGACGCTGCCGGCCCAGGACAGCGAGTCCGTCTCGCGCGAGATCTTCAGCGGATAGTCCGCCGTGGCCTTCGCGGTCGTCGTCGGCGCCTGGAAGGCCCCGGTCGCCGTGGCGCCGCCGCCCATGAAGAGCGCCGTCAGGATGGTCAGGCGCGGGTCGGAACCCTCGCGCATCCAGAACTGGTCCTTGTTGATCTGGCTGGCCTGCTCGTGGAAGTACAGGCCTTCCAGCGAGGTGCGCAGCTTGCCGAAGTCCTTGCTCCAGCGCAGCGTCTGGCTCTGCTGCTTGGTGTCGAAGTCGTCGTCCAGCATCACCGAGAAGCCGATGGCCGGCAGGCCGCCGGTCGGGGCCACGGTCGAGTAGTTCAGGCCGTAGGCGCGCAGGAAGCCCAGGTACTGGTAGAGCGAGCCGTAGAACGGCGCCATGCCCGCATAGAGCGGAAGCACGTTGCCGCTGAGGCTGTTGTTGGAGTTGTCGAAGTCCTGGACCTGGGTGGTCTCGCCGCGGGTGATGCCGGTCAGCGAGGTGAACGTGCCCCAGTCGCTTTCGTAGTTGACCTCGAACGAGGCGCGGGTCGCATCCGTGACCGTGCCCTTGAAGTCCTTGCCCGTGCGCGGATCCAGCGAATAGGCGATGGTCTGGCTCTTGACCACCGCGGCGTCGCTGAGGTCGCCCTTGACCGTGAAGCCGGGGCGATTGTTGCTGGGATCGGTGACGGCCACGCCGAGATTGGCGGTGTTGGCCGTGCCGGTCAGCGGGTTGACCGCGGTGATGTAGGCCCGGGCCATCTGATCGTATTCTTCGTGCGAGCTCTGCACCCGGGCGAAGACGGTCAGCTTCTCGGTCGGCTTCATCAGCACGCTGAAGGCCGCGCCCTTGGCTTCACCGCCGCCGACGCGCTTGCCGCTGACGCTGTTCAGGTACTGGCCGTCGTTTTCCCAGGCCCCGGCGTTCAGGTTGATCGCCAGTTTGTCCTGCACGAGCGGGACCGAGACCGAGACCTTGCCTTCCTTGAGGCCGAAGTCGCCGGCCTCCAGGCTGATCTTGCCCTCGAACTCGCCGAGGTTCGGACGCTTGGAGATGTAGTTGATCGCGCCCGAGAAGGCCGAACGGCCGTAGAGCACGCTCTGCGGGCCCTTCACGATCTCGATGCGCTCGGCGTCGACGAAGCGCAAGCTGGCCAGCGCGCCGCCGCCGGCGGTGGCGAAGGCTTCCGAAGACGTGTCGACCCCATCCACCAGGATGGCCACGTTCGGACGGCCCCGAACCGCTTGCACGCCGCGGATGGCCGGACGCGTGTCGCTGGGCGTCAGGCCCTGGTCAAAGGTCAGGCCGGCGGTCGATTGCGCCACGCGGCTGATATCGGAAATGTTGCGACGTTCGATCGTCTCGGCCGACACGGCGTTGATCGTGATCGGAATGTCCTGGGAAGATTCAGACTTGTTACGCGCCGTGACGGTGATCTCCCCAATCACCGTGGACTCTTCCGAAGTCGTCGTTTGCGCGAGGGCTTGCCCCGAACAAATCAGAAGCGTAAGAGCGCTCGCGCTTGCGCCATAGATACTCATTGCCGACTTGGTCATGACTCCCCTCTTCAAATCTTGACCACACCCCGCCGCGTTCCCCGCGACTGTTCCCCGACGGTCAAGATGATGGAGCCGGACCAATACAGGTCTTGCGATAAAGCGTTTGTCCGTCCATCGGATAGGAGTTCAGGAAAGTCCCGCCATGCTGACAGACGTAGCGCCCGCAACCAAGCCTCGGCAATCGCGCCGGATCGCCACCGAAGCAGCGATCGTAGAGGCGTTCGGGCGTCTTATGGAGCGCGGAAGCGTCCACGACGCGGGTGTGAACGCCCTAATCAAGGAAGCCGGCGTCGGCAAGAAACAAATATATGACTATTTCGGCGGACTGGGGGGCGTGGCCGACGCCTGGGTGCGCCGCACCGGCATCTGGCCCCGTCTTTCCGACATGCTGGACGAGCCGCTGGAGACCTTCCACCAGCGTCCGCCGATGGAGCGCCTGCGGATGCTGGTGCGCACCTACGCCTCGTCGCTGCGCGCCCACCCCGCCGTGGCCACCATCATGGCCGGCGAGTTCGCAGGCCCGCCGGAACTGCGCGACGCGGTCACCGCCGTGCGCATCCGCATCTGGGAAGAGTACGAGCGCCTGTTCATCGGCCAGCGCAGCGAGGACAAGGAACTGCTGGCCATCGCCATGACCATGCTGTCGGCGGTGTCCTATGTCGGCATGCGCGCCAAGTTCGAACCCAATTTCTTCGGCTTCGACCTGCATGACGACTTGGCGTGGGAGCGCGTCGTGGGCATGCTGGATCACGTGATGGGCCGCTACCAGACCGGCGTCGATGCGGCCGTTTCTCGTCAGGCGGATAACGCCGACTAGAAAATTGACCGATCGGTCCCCTTTTGAAAGTCTCCGAGCATCCCGCCAAGCGCGGGCCTGACCGCAAGCGGAGACCTTGATGTTCGGCGACCCTCTCTCTCTCCCCGTCAAACCCCAGGCGGGCGACCTCTGGGTGGCCGCGACGATGGTCACCGACGACAAGCTGAAGCTCGGGCTGTCCAGGATCCTCCTCCTGGGCCCCGACCTGCAGACCAAGGCGGCGCTGCATACGGGCGACTTCGGCATGGTTTCGGGCCTGGCGGTGAATCCCCGCACCGGCGAGCTCAACGCGCTGGACCCGTTCGCCCGCAACGTCACCCGCATCGACGCCAACGGGCTTCGCGTGCCGGGCCAGGCCTCGCTCCTCCCCGGCCGCGGCCTGGGCTCGATGGTGTTCCTGCCCGACGGCGGCGCCCTGGCCGGCGAGCACCTGTCGGGCCAGGCCCCGCCGTTCACCGGCGAGGGCCGGCTGGTGCGCTTCGACGCCGACGGCCGCGTCGTGCGCTTCTATCGTCCCGAGTACCACGGCGGGGTGATGGGCTTCCTGGGCGTCACCCACCTGACCGTGCTGTCGGACGGCAAGACCGCCGCCTACGTCTCCGAGACCGGCCACACCGTGTTCCGCTACGACATCGAAGCCGACGCCCAGCTGCCGCCGCTCTATGTGCGCACCGATCCGCCGGGCATGGTGTTCGGGATCGCCGCCACGCCCAACGACGACGTGCTGGTCAGCTGCGGCAATGAAGTGCGCCGCGTGACCCAGGACGGTTCGGTGGCGCGCACCTACGCCGTGCCCGAAGGCCGCGGCTGGTCGTTCCTGCGCGTCACCGACGACGGTGCGCACTTCTGGGCCGGCGACTTCTTCTCGGGCCAGCTGGCCAAGATCGCGCTGGACAGCGGCGACCTAGTCGCCAGCGTCAAGCTCGACATTCCGTTCGGCGTGACCTCGATCGTCGAAGTGAAGGCCTCCTGATGGCGAAGAAGCGCAAGATCCTGCTGATCGGCCTCGGCGCCGTCGTCCTGGCGGGCGCGGCGACCTATGCGGCCGCGCCGCTGTACTGGGGCCGCTACTTCCGCGCCCTCACCGTCAATCCGCTGGAACCGCCGATCGACTGGTACAAGCCCGTCGCCGTCGTGAAGGGCGCACCGAGCGCCGCCCTGCCCAAGACGACTCCGCAGGCGGCCGGGATCGATCCCGCCGCGCTGGAGGCCGCCGCCGCGTACGCCGGCGCGCGCAAGTCCGACGCCCTGATCGTCGTCAAGGACGGGGCGATCGTCTACGAGCGCTATTGGAACGGCGTCGGCCCCAACACCGTGATGAAGGCCCACTCCTTCACCAAGACCATGACCGGCATGCTGATCGGCGCGGCCATCGCCGACGGCAAGATCAAGTCGGTCGACCAGCCGGCCGCCGACTTCATCACCGAGTGGAAGAACGACGAACGCTCGAAGATCACCATCCGCGACCTCCTGCAGATGTCGTCGGGCCTGGAGCCGCCGGACTATTCCTACGCCCCCTGGTCCAGCACCATCCGCACCTTCCTGTCGCCGGACCTGGCCAAGGACAACCTGGCCCTGAAGGCGGTGCATCCGCCGGGCACGGTGTTCGGCCACCACAACCCCGACCCGGTGGCGCTAAGCGTCATCGTCGAGCGGGCCACCGGCAAGACCTTCGCCGACTACATGTCGGAGAAGCTGTTCGCGCCGCTGGGCATGCACGACGGCTCGCTGTGGCTGGCCAAGGAGGGCGGCCTGTCGCACGGCGACTGCTGCATGATCTCGCAGGTCCAGGACTGGATGCGCATCGGCATCATGCTGGCCAACGGCGGGTCGTTCGAGGGCAAGCAGGTGCTGCCCGCCGAGTACGTCGCGGCCATGAGCGCGCCGGGCAAGGCCAATCCGGGCTATGGCTTCCAGATCTGGCGCGGCCGCCCGTTCGTCAAGAACCGCATCTACTCGCCCGAGCGCCCCGACAAGGCCAGCGTCTCGGCCGAGCCGATCGCGGCCGAGGACGCCATCTTCCTCGACGGCTGGGGCAAGCGCCGCTTGTGGATCGTGCCCTCGCAGAAGCTGGTCGTCCTGCGCGACGGCGTCGATCTCGACGACTGGGACGACACCAGGATACCCAATCTCATTCTTCGCGGTCTGGCGGCCCCCGCCGCCCCGCAGCCGGAGAAGGCGCCATGATCAAGAACCAGTGGTACGTCGCCGAGTACAGCGACGAAATTCCGAATGGCGGCCACAAGCGAGTGAAGATGCTGGGCCTGGAGTTCGTGGTGTTCCGCGACTCCAAGGGCAAGGTCAGCTGCCTGTCGGACGTCTGCATCCACCGCGGCGCCTCGCTGGGCAGCGGCATGGTCGTCGACGACGCCATCGAGTGCCCCTACCACGGCTGGCGCTTCAACGGCGGCGGCAAGTGCGTGAAGATCCCGTCGCAGGAGCCCGGCGTGAAGATTCCGCCGCGCGCCAAGGTCGATTCCTATCCGGTGCTGGAAAAGTACGGGATGATCTGGGTGTTCATGGGCGACCTGCCCGAGGCCGAGCGCCCGCCCCTGCCGCCGTTCCCCGAGTTCGAGGATCCGTCCTGGCGCAAGATCCGCGGCACCTACGAGTGGAAGGCCAACTACGCCCGCATCACCGAGAACGGTATCGACCCCTCGCACGCGGCGTTCGTCCACCCGAGCTTCGGCGACAAGGAAGCCCCGCAGGTCCACGAGTTCACCCTCGAGCAGGACGAGTGGTCGGCCTATGCCGAACTGAAGTTCGTGCCGCCCGAGTACAAGGGCATGTGGAAGTTCTTCCGCAAGGCCAAGCGCAGCATGGTCACCGTGCGCAACGGCTTCCACGTCTCGGGCGCGCACGTTCGTATCCAGATCCGCCCGACGCCGACCTGGTCGACGGTGATCTTCGACGTCAACACGCCGATCGACGAGACCACCACGATCACCCGCTGGATCATGGCCCGCAACTTCCTGACCCAGAAGATCTGGGACGGCGACAGCCGCCGCCGCACCCTGCGAATCTTCGAGCAGGACCGCGTGATCATGGAGAAGGTCTGCCCCGAGCTGCTGCCCGTCTACCTGCACGAGGAAGTCAGCGTGAAGTCGGACGGCATCATGGTGGCCTGGCGCAACAAGCGCCGCGAGCTGATCGAGAAGGGCTGGGCGCTGGACGTCGACGCCATGGAGCGCGACGTGCAGGGCAAGCGGGCGATGGTCATCCCCTCGCCCGACCGCGCCGATCCGAAGGAGGGCAAGGACTTCCTGCTCAAGACCGTGCCGCTGGTCGACGGCGAGCGCGTACGCCAGGAAGCCCTCAAGCAGCGCCACGGCGGCTCCACGCCGGCGGCGGCCGAGTAGTCCGGTGAAGAGCGTGAGAACGAGCATCCTCGCCCTCCTCGCCGCGCTGGTCGCCACGGGGGCCCAGGCGGCCTCCGTGGAGATCCGCGTTTCGGGCGTCGCCAACGCCAAGGGCCAGGTGGTCGTGTCGGCCTGCGACAAGACCACCTTCCTGAAGACCTGCCCCTACAACGTGAAGGTCCCGGCCGCCTCGGGCGCGGTGACCGCCAAGGTCGCCAACCTGCCGCCCGGCCGCTGGTCGTTCCTGGCCTTCCACGACCAGGACGGCGACGGCGTGATGAAGAAGACCGCCCTTGGCCTGCCCGCCGACGGCGTGGGCCTGTCACGCGACCCCAAGGCCCGGTTCGGCCCGCCGAAGTTCGAGGACTCGGYGGTCGACGTCGGCGCCGACGGCGCGAGCGTCAGCATCGGCCTGAAATACTGATCCCTCTCCCCTTGTGGGAGAGGGTGGCCTCCGAAGGAGGTCGGGTGAGGGGTCGCACAGACCTCGAACGCCGCGAAAGCCGATCAGCTTTCGCGGCGTTTGCATTTGAGAGACCCCTCATCCGTCGGCTTCGCCGCCACCTTCTCCCACAAGGGGAGAAGGATCAGTTGGGAAACCCGCCCGCCTTCGAGACCATGCCCGACAGGGCCGGCGCGCCCAGCACGTCCTTGAGCCAGCCGGCCGTCTCGATCAGCGAGGCCAGGTCCAGGCCCGTCGCCACGCCCATCCGTGAAAACATGTAGGCCAGGTCCTCGGTCGGCACGTTGCCGGTGGCGGCCGGGGCGAACGGACAGCCGCCGATGCCGCCGATGGAAGCGTCCAGGCTGGCCACGCCCGCGCGCCAGGCGGCGAAGGCGTTGGCCAGGCCCGTATTGCGGGTGTTGTGGAAGTGGGCGCGCAGGACAGCGCCCGGCGCCACGGCGCGGACAGCGCCGAACCGGGTCTCTACCGACAGCGGGTCGCCCACCCCGATGGTGTCGGCCAGGGTGATCTCGCCGACGCCATAGTCAGCCAACTCGGCGGCGATGCGGGCCACATGTTCGACCGCCACCTCGCCCTCGAACGGGCAACCGAAGGCCGCAGCGATGGTGACGCCCAGCTTCAGCCCGGCCTGGCGCGCGACCTCCGGGGCCTCGGAAATCTGCCGCAGGGTCTCGCTGATCGGGACGCCCTGGTTGCGGGCGTTGAAGGTCTCGCTGGCCACCACGACGAAATTGGCCTCGTCGACGTCGGCGGCGATGGCGCGGTCCAGGCCCCGGCGGTTCAGGACGAGGCCGATCAGCGACACGCCGCGCGCGCGCAGGTCCTGCTGGCCGCGCAGGCGAGCCATCACCTCGTCGGCGTCGGCCATCTGCGGCACCGCGCGCGGATTGACGAAGCTGACCGCCTCGACCCGCCGGGCGCCGGCCTCCACGGCCTTGAGCACCAGCGCGGCCTTGTCGGCCGAAGAAACCATGGCCTTCTCGTTCTGCAGGCCGTCGCGGGGCGACACCTCGACGATCTCGATACGGGTGGTCATGGCGCAGGCTCCTGGACGCCCGCGAGGCGGGCAGGCATGGCGCGCGAGGATGCGTGGCGGCGCCCGCGAAGCCAGCGCCCCGCCCCCGGCGCCCGACAGGCGGGGAGCCCGCGCGGCCGCGCAGCGAACGTCGGTACGCGGCGCAAGCTCGCCCCCGATCACTGGAGGGGAGCCTGATCGATGAAACCTAAGAAAACCGCCGTCCTAATGGGCGCTTCGCTGCTGGCCCTGACGTGGGCCGGCGCCGCTTCGGCCCAGGAGGCGCCCACCGCCGTCGACGAGGTGATGGTCACCGCCCGTCAGCGGGCCGAGAACCTGCGCGACGTGCCCGCCGCCGTCTCGGCGCTGAGCCAGGCCACGCTGGAGGCCGCCGGCGTCGCTCGCGCCGCCGACTTCGTGGCCCTGACGCCGGGCGTCAGCCTGGTGCAGGCCGCCGAACAGGGCGACGCCCAGGTCAATATCCGCGGGGTCAACGGCGCCCGCGACGCCCAGGCCTCGTTCGCCTTCGTCGTCGACGGCGTGCAGATGGCCAACCCTGCCGCCTTCAACCGCGAGTTCTCCGACCTGCGGCAGATCGAGGTGGTGAAAGGTCCGCAAGGCGCGGTCTACGGCCGCAACGCCGCCGCGGGCGCGATCATCGTCTCGACCGTCGAACCGGGCGAGGCCTTCGAAGGCGCGGGCAAGATCAGCGTCGGCAACCGCGACAGCTTTTCCGGCGACATCCGCGTGGCCGGGCCGCTCGGCGAGCGGATCTCCGGCAGCCTCTCGGCCGACTTCCGCAAGACCGACGGCTTCTGGGGCAGCGATTTCGGCGGCGGCGCGGTCGACCGCTTCGAGGGCTACAATCTGAACGGCCGCCTCGTGGCGCGTCTGGACGAGAAGACCAAGCTCGATCTCAAGGCCCGCTATGGCGAGGTGACCGCCGGCTCGATCGCCTACAACGCCGTCTTCGCCCTGCCCGCCTTCGCCTCGGTGCTGGCCACGCCCTCGTACTACGAGGACGTCAACGACCACCGCTTCGCCTTCCAGAACAACGTACCGCACACCAACGAGCAGCAGGCGCTGGAAGTCTCGGCCAAGCTGGAGCGGGACCTGGGCTTCGCCACCCTGACGGCCTGGACCCTCTATTCCGACATCGACAACGACCTGGTGGCCGACGGCACCTCGGCCTCGTTCGGGTTCTTCAACGCCAGCGCCGCCTGCGCCGCCTCGATCGCCAACCTGAACGCCAAGGGGATCACCCTGCCCGCGCCGCAGTACCTGGCGCCGACGGCGGCGGGCTCGTTCTTCGGCCCCTACACGCCGACGGCCTGCGACGGCTACCAGTACCAGAAGCGCGACCAGAGCGACGTCTCGGGCGAGCTGCGCCTGACCTCTCGCTCTGACCAGCCGCTGCGCTGGATGGTCGGCGCCTACGCCCTGCGCATCGACCGCGAGGTGGGCGTGGCMACCGGCCTGGACGGCGGTGGCGAGGTTCCGCGCGCGCTCTACGTGCCCTCCTCGTCGGCCTATTCGAC
The DNA here is from genome assembly GCF_056395525.1 of Caulobacter sp. 10L414. Taxonomy (NCBI): domain Bacteria; kingdom Pseudomonadati; phylum Pseudomonadota; class Alphaproteobacteria; order Caulobacterales; family Caulobacteraceae; genus Caulobacter; species Caulobacter sp. 10L414. Next base: position 34,856 of record NZ_JBFTJR010000038.1, on the reverse strand, counting down.
CGAGCAGCTCTATTGGGACGACTTCAAGAGCGACGTGGCGGCGGTGTTCGGCCAGCTGGCCTATGACATCACGCCTGGCCTCGAAGGCTCGCTGGCCCTGCGCTACGACCGCGAGGAGCGCAAGGTGCACAACCTGGTGCCGACGGCGGCCCGCACCAAGTACATCGACTTCAACGGCCCGCCCTACACCGGCGGCGCGGCGCTCAATCCGGGCCTGGACGCCACGATCAATCCGGGCGGCATCAAGGACCAGAAGAAGACCTACGACCAGATCCAGCCCAAGATCGCCCTGCGCTGGAAGGCCAGCGAGGACTGGACGCTCTATGGCGACTGGGGCGTTGGCTTCAAGTCGGGCGGCTTCAACAGCCAGGGCAGCGCCGCCACCGTGAACCTGTTCGTCAATCCGGTGCGCACGGCCGCCGGCTACAAGCCGGTCAGCATCCGCGACGACTTCGACAAGGAGGTCTCCAGCAGTTTCGAGATCGGGGCCAAGGGCCGGATGCTGGACGGCCGCCTGACCATCGACGCGGCCGCCTACCACACCGACGTCGACGACATGCAGTTCTTCGAGTTCTTCGTCGGCCCGTTCGGCCTGCTGCGGGTGGTGTCCAACATCGACGAGGTGAGGATCAAGGGCGCGGAACTGGGCCTGCGCTACAAGGCGACCTCCCGCCTGACGCTGGAGKCCTCGGGCGCCTACACCGACAGCGAGATCCGCAAGAACAGCGTGCGGCCCGACACCGTCGGCAACGAGTCGCCCTACACGCCGCGCTACACCTGGAACCTGGCGGCCGACTACGTCCATCCGCTGCCCGACAACCTGGCCCTTCGCCTGCGGGCCGACGTGCGCGGCACGGGACCGACCTGGTTCCACGTCGTGCAGGACCAGGACGCGCCGACGGTCTTCGAGCTGAGCTACGGCGCGCTGGGCCGGGCCAACTACGCCAAGAGCCGCCGCGACGCCTACACGACGCTGGACCTGCGGGCCGGCCTCGAGGCTGACACCTGGAGCGTCACGGCTTTCGGCCGCAACGTGCTGGATGAAAAGTACCTGACCGAGGTGATCCCCGCGCCGGAGTTCGGGGGCAATTTCGCCTCGCCCGCGGCCGGCGCGACCTTCGGCGTCGAACTCGCCGTGAAGTTCTGACGACAGAACGGGCGGCGCCCGCACAGCGGTGAAACCCCTCCCCCGATCCGGCGCGCGCCGCCCGATCGGGGGAATGTCGTCTCAATAGGCGTCGCGCCGTCACCCTGGGGGGAGTTGGCGCGCCAGCAATAGAGGCTGACGATGGCTTACCGATTGGGCGTGGACGTAGGCGGGACCTTCACCGACCTGCTGTTGCTGAACGAGGCGACGGGCGATTTCTGGCGGCACAAGACGCCGTCGACGCCGCACGACAGCTCGGTCGGCGTGATGACCGGCGTCAACGCGGTCTGCGAGAAGGCCGGGGTCAAGCCGTCGGACGTCGACGTCTTCCTGCACGGCACCACCGTGGCCACCAACGCCGTGCTCGAGGGCAAGGGCGCCCGGGTCGGCCTGGTGACCACCGAGGGCTACCACCAAGTGATGCAAATCGCCCGCTCGCTGGTGCCCGGCGGTCTGGCCGCCTGGATCATCTGGCCCAAGCCGGAACCTCTCGCGAAGCTGGAAGACACCGTCGAGATCAAGGGCCGCATCGACGCGGCGGGCAAGGAGATCCGCCCGCTCGACGAGGCCGACGTCCGCGTCCAGCTGACCAAGCTTAAGGAGCAGGGCGTCGAGGCGGTGACCATCGCCCTGATGAACGCCTACCTGAACGGCGCGCATGAGCGCCGCGTGGCGCAGCTGGCCGCCGAGATCCTGCCCGGCGTGCTCGTTTCGCTGTCGCACGAGGTCCTGCCGGAGATGCAGGAATACGAGCGCACCCTGACCACCGTCGCCAACGCTTCGGTCCGCCCGGTTGTCTCGAAGTACGTCAAGAACCTGCGCGACAAGCTGCGGGGCCTGGACATGCAGGGCCGCATCGCCCTGCTGCGCTCGGACGGCGGCCTGATGTCGTCGGAGAAGTCCGAGGAGCATCCGGTCAGCCTGCTGATGTCGGGTCCCGCCGGCGGCGTCACCGGCGCCCTGTGGGTGGCCAAGAACTCGGGCCTGAAGAACATCCTCACGCTCGACGTCGGCGGCACCTCGACCGACGTGGCCCTGATCGAGAACGGCGAGCCGCGCCGCGTGCGCACCACCGACGTCGGCCACCTGACGGTGCGCGCCTCGTCGCTGGACGTGAAGACGGTCGGCGCCGGCGGTGGCTCGATCGCCAAGGTGCCGGAGCTGACCCGCGCCCTGCGCGTGGGCCCCGAGTCGGCCGGCGCCGCGCCGGGTCCGGCCGCCTACGGCAAGGGCGGCGCCGCCCCCACCGTCACCGACGCCAATGTCGTGCTCGGCTACCTGCCCGAAGACCTGCTGGGCGGCGCCTTCAAGCTGGACCGCGAAGCGGCCCGCACAGCGGTGCAGACCATCGCCGACGCCCTGGGCATCGACCTCTATGAAGCCGCCCGCGGCATCATCGACATCGTCAACGAGAACATGTTCGGCGCGCTGCGCATGATCTCGGTGCAGCAGGGCTATGACCCGCGCGACTTCGCCTTGATGGGCTTCGGCGGCGCCGGCCCCCTGCACGTCAACGCCGTGGCCAAGCTGATGGGCTCGTGGCCAGCCGTGTCGCCGGTCTCGCCCGGCGTGCTGTGCGCCCTGGGCGACGCCACCACCCGCATGCGCACCGAGACGGCCCGCTCGTACTCCAAGCGCCTGTCGGCCGCGACCGAGGCCGAGGTGCTCTCGCTGTTCGGCGAGATGGACGCCCAGATCCGCGACACCCTGAAGGCCGACGGCGTCACCGACGCCGAGATCGAGACCCGCTTCGAGATCGACGTCCGCTATCACGGCCAGGCCTTCGAAGTGCCCATGCACGTGACGCTGGACAGCCTGAAGAACGGCGGGCTGACCCGTCTGGCCGCCGCCTTCGACGACGAGCACCGCCGCCTCTTCACCTTCAACATGGACGCCGAGCACGAGCTGGTGAACCTGCGCGCCGTCGCCATGGGCAAGGTGCAGGAGATCCCCTCGCTGGAGATCGAGAAGGGCGACGGCGATCCCTCGCGCGCCAAGATCCGCGACCACGAGGTCTGGGCCGACGGCGGCATGAAGCCGGCCGCCATCTACGACCGCTCCAAGCTCCGCGCCGGTGACCGCGTCCCCGGTCCGGCGATCATCACCGAGATGGATTCCACCACCCTGGTGCTGCCCGACTGCGAGGCGCTCGTCGACGCCTACGGCGTCATCCTGATCAATCCTGCCAAGGAAGCCTGAGCCATGCCCGCGCGCATCCTGGAAACCAATTCCACGCCCTTCGGCAAGGTCGCCGTCGATCCGGTGACGCTCGACATCATCGAGAACGCCCTGCGCAACGCCCGCGTCGAGATGGACGCCACCCTGTTCCGCACCGCGCTGTCGCCCGGCATCCGCGAGCAGGGCGACGCCTTCCCGCTGATCGCCGACCGCGACGGCCGCATGGTGGTGGGCCAGTTCGGCTCGTTCATCGACGGCTTCCTCAAGGGCTATGACGGCGAGATCGAGGAAGGCGACATCATCCTCGTCAACGACCCCTACTCGGTCGAGGGCGCCATCAGCCACGCCTCCGACCAGCTGTGCATCGCCCCGATCTTCCGCGACGGGCGCCTGGTGGCCTGGTCGGCGATGTTCGGCCACATGACCGACGTCGGCGGCAAGGTGCCCGGCTCCCTGCCCACCGACGCGGCCTCGATCTTCGAGGAAGGCTTCCGCCTGCCGCCGGTGAAGCTGTACCGCAAGGGCGAGCTGCAGAGCGACATCGTGCGCATCGCCGCCCACCAGTCGCGCATGCCCGAATGGTTCAAGGCCGACCTGCACGCCATCGTCGCCTCGTGCCGCGTGGCCGGTCGCCGGGTGGTCGAGATCTGCGAGCGCTTCGGCGACGACGTGTTCGCCAGCGCCCTGGACGAACTGCTGGCCCGCAACCACCGCGCCATGGCCCACCTGATCTCGACCGCGATCGGCGAGGCGCCGGTGTCGTTCGAGGACTACATCTGCGACGACGGCAAGGGCGCAGGACCGTTCAAGATCAAGTGCACCATGTGGCGTGAGGGCGGCAAGGTCGTTCTCGACTTCGACGGCACCGATCCGCAGTCGGACAGCTCGATCAACTTCCTGCTGAACGAGAACATGTTCAAGATGTTTTTCGGCATCTACATGATCATGGTCTTCGACCCGCAGATCCTGTTCAACGACGGCTTCTACGACCTGGTCGACGTGCGGATTCCGGAAGGCAGCCTGCTGAAGCCGAAGTTCCCGGCCGCCCTGTCCTGCCGCACCCACGCGCTTGGCCGCATCTTCGACGTGCTGGGCGCGCTGCTCGGCCAGAAGACCCCGGAATTCCTGTGCGCCGCCGGCTTCTCGTCTTCGCCGCACCTGATGTTCTCGGGCTTCGACGGCAAGGGCGAGTGGTTCCAGCTGTTCCAGATCGGCTTCGGCGGCATTCCGGGCCGTCCGTTCGGCGACGGCGCCGACGGTCACTCGCTGTGGCCGGGCTTCACCAACGTGCCCAACGAGTTCCTGGAACGCTACTTCCCGATGGTCATCGAGCGCTACGAGAGCGTGGCCGACAGCGGCGGCGCCGGGCGCTTCCGGGGCGGCAACGGCATCCACATGACCTACAAGTTCACGGAAGCCGGCACGATCGCCATCCACGACGACCGCTGGTTCGTGCCGCCGTGGGGCGTCAACGGCGGCGCCCCCGGGGCCCGCTCGTGGAAGCGCCTGGACAAGGCCAGCGGCGAGAGCATCGCCCTGCCCTCCAAGTGCGACGGGATCCAGGTCGACAAGGGCGACCTGCTGCACTTCGTCACCTGGGGCGGCGGCGGCTGGGGCGACCCGCTGGAGCGCGAGGTCGAGCTGGTCGAGCTGGAAGTCTCGCGCGGCCTGGTCAGCGCCGAGGGCGCCAAGCGCTTTGGCGTGGTGATCGACGCGGCCGGTAAGGCCGATGCGACCGCCACCGAGGCCCTGCGCGCCAAGATCCGCAGCGAGCGCGGCCCGCTGGAGGTGTTCGACCGCGGTCCCTCGATCGAGGAACTACGGGCCAACTGCCTGGAGCAGACCGGCCTGCCGGCGCCGCGCGCGCCAGTGTGGCGCAACGCCCCGCTGGCCCTGGCGGCGGAGTAAGGCGCGTCATGACGGTTGAAAACACGGGTCCGCTGAAGGGCCTGCGCGTCGTGGAGATGGGCCAGCTGATCGCTGGTCCGTTCTGCGGCCAGCTGCTGGGTGACATGGGCGCGGACGTGATCAAGATCGAGCCGCCCGGCAAGGGCGACCCGATGCGCGACTGGGGCCGCGGCGACTATCCGCTGTGGTGGGAGGTCGTGGCCCGCAACAAGCGCACGGTCTCGGCCAATCTGCGCGTGCCCGAGGGCCAGGCGCTGGCCCGCAAGCTGATCGCCACCGCCGATATTCTCATCGAGAACTTCCGACCGGGTACGCTGGAGGGCTGGGGCCTGTCGCCCGAAGTCCTGCACGCCGAGAACCCGGGCCTGATCATCGTGCGGGTGTCGGGCTACGGCCAAACCGGTCCCTATGCCGACCGGGCCGGCTTTGGCGGCATCGGCGAGGCCATGGGCGGCTGGCGCCACATCGTCGGCGATCCCGATCGCGCGCCCTCGCGCATGGGCATCTCGATCGGCGACGCCCTGGCGGCCACCTACGGGTGCCTGGGCGCCCTGGCGGCCCTGCGCCACCGCGACGCCACCGGCCAGGGCCAGGTGGTCGACAGCTCGCTCTACGAGGCGGTGCTGCAGGTCATGGAAAGCCTGGTCCCCGACTACAAGGTCATGGGCTACATCCGCGAGCGCTCGGGCTCCGTGCTGCCCGGCATCGCGCCGTCGAACGTCTATCACTGCAAGGACGGCGACTATCTGATCGCCGCCAACCAGGAYACGGTGTTCGGCCGCCTGTGCAAGGCCATGGGCCAGCCCGAGCTCGCCCAGCACCCGGACTACGTCAACCACGTCAACCGCGGCCGCAACATGAAGGCGCTGGACGCCCTCATCGAGGCATGGACCAAGTCTCTGACCGTCGACGAGGTCGAGGCCAAGATGATCGAGGCCGGCGTGCCGGCGGGGAAGATCTATCGCGCGCCCGAGATGCTGGCCGACCCGCACTTCGCGGCCCGGGAGTCGATCGTCACGCTCGACCACCCACGCTGGGGCGAACTGCCGATGCAGAACGTCATGCCCAAGCTGTCGAAGACCCCCGGCGTCGTCCGCGCCATCGCCTCCCAGGCGGTGGGCCAGGACAACGGCGCGGTCTGGGGCGAGCTCGGGGTGAGCGAAAGCGAACTGAAGGCGTTCGCCGAGCAAGGGGTGGTCTAGGGGCGCGCCCCTTCCCCCTCGATTGTCATCCCGGCCGAAGGCGCACAGCGCCGTAGAGCCGGGATCTCCCACGTCGGCAGCTCCGGCAACCGTGGGAGATCCCGGCGCTTCGCTACGCTACGGCCGGGATGACACGATCTGTTGGATTTGATGTCCTCCGGCGAGGACAGCGGAGTTTGAAATGGCCGAAGACCTGAACGAAGACTACCACAAGGCCGGCTTCGGCGGCCGCCTGGCCTTCGGCAAGAGCCCCGCCCTGCTGATCATCGACGTGGTCGACGCCTATCTGCTGCCGGACTCGCCGCTCTATGCCGGCGTGGAAGACGCCCTGGCCAGCAACGCCCGCCTGCTGCAGGCCGCGCGCAAGGCCGGCATTCCGGTGATCCTGACCAACGTCGTCTACCAGGCCGGCGTCGGCGGCCGCGACGGCGGGGTGTTCTATCGCAAGGTGCCGGCCCTGAAGGCCTTCCAGGAAGGCTCGCCGCTGGGCGCGTTCCCCAAGGAAATCACCCCGATCGAGGGCGAAATCGTGCTGTCCAAGCAGTACGCCTCGGCCTTCTTCGGCACGCCCTTGGCCTCGACCCTGCGGGCCATGGGCGTCGACACCGTGATCATGGGCGGCTTTTCCACGTCGGGCTGCGTGCGAGCCAGCGCGCTGGACGCCCTGCAGCACGGCTTCATCCCGTTCGTGGTGCGCGAAGCCTCCGGCGATCGCGACGCGCGGGTGCAGGAAGCCAACCTCTTCGACCTGCAGGCCAAGTACGCCGAGGTGGTCTCGGAAGACGAGGCGCTGACGCTGATCGCCGGCGCGGCGAGCGCCTAGCGCCGCAAGGCGGCCGCCAGTTCGGCGTAGCCCGCCTCGCCGCCGCAGGTCCGCACCGCCTTGGGCGACTGATCGCCCTCGGCGAGGGCCTGCGCGCACGCGAGGTTGAAAGCCGCCTGCCCCGGCGAGACGTCGTAGCGCGGCACGAAGATCATCGAGACCCGGCCAGGCTTGCCGTTGATGCCGGGAATGTAGGTGGTGATGGGCGTCGATCCGCGCGAGGCCGTCGCCCGCCGACGCAGGAAAGCCGCCTGGACCGGATCCTTTTCGACGCCGCCCTGGCCGTACTCGTAGAGCAAGGACAGCGCCATCTGGGCGTGGCCGTCGTTGCGTTCGGCCCGCTGGCGCAGCGCCTCGGGCGGGGCAGCCAGCGCTGCGCGCAGGGGTCCAAGGCTTGCGAAGCGAGCCTCAGGCGTCGTGGCGCAGCCGGCCAGCAGCGCCGTCGCGACCACGCAGGCCATTCCCGCGATAAGCTTGCCGTTCGACATCAGCGCCCCATCAACCGATGAGGGAGAGACTACGCGCGATCGCCTATCGCGCAACGCCCGCGATCAGGCCGCGGCCGGTTCGGGTCCGTAGGCGCGCATGAAGATGTCGACGGCCTCGTCGACCACCTCGTCGATCACCTCCGGCGGCAGGCTGGTCAGCACGCCTTCCAGCAGGCGCATGAACGGCCCGGCCTCGCACAGGGCCTGGAAATGCATCGACGCCCGCCAGGGGTCGGCGCGACGCATCTTCCCCTCGGCGATGAACTGCTCGAGCTTGGCGACCATCCGGGTCCAGCTGCGCTTGGGGCCGTTCTCGTAGAAGAGCTGTCCAAGGTTCGAGCGGAAGCCCTCGGCGATGATCATCCGCCGGAAGGCCAGCACCTCGTCGCTCGAAACGAACGACAGGAAGGCCCGGCCGAACCGGCTGAGCGCCGTGCGCAGGTCGTCCTCGGCCTCGAAGGTGGTGAAGAGCGGATCCATGATCTTCGCGCCCTTCTCCAGCATGGTGGCGACGAAGAGATCGTCCTTGGAGGCGAAGTAGCTGTAGAGCGTCTGCTTGGACCCGCCGGCGCGCGCCGACACCTCGGCCATGCTCGCCCCCAGGAACCCGCGCTCCAGGAACACGGCCTTGGCCGCTTCCATAATGCATTTGCGCTTTTCCTCGGTCTTGACGCGCACGCGCCCTCCTCCCGTCTCCGATCGGCCAGTTAACCAGACCCAGGCGTTTTCTGGACCAGACCGTACACTTTTCACTTGACGCCGTCACGTCAAGTTATATTTGGACCGTCCTGTACGGTTTGATATCGAGCAAATCCGATGGCAAACGCCCTCCCCCGGACTTCCCCCCTTAAGCTGGCCCTCGCGGGCCTTCTGGCGACAACGGCCCTGGCGGGCTGCGCCGCCGTGCCCAAGCTGCCGCCGGCCCAGGCGATCAAGGCGCCCGACGCCTACGCCTCGCAACAGAGCCTGGCCGCGCCCGCCGCCGACTGGCCGGCCGACCGCTGGTGGACCGCCTATGGCGACACCCAGCTCGACGCCCTGGTCGACGAGGCCCTGGCCGGCTCGCCCGACCTGGCCGCCGCCGAGGCGCGCGTGCGCAAGGCCGAAGCGCTGGCGGGCCAGGCCCGCTCGGCGACGCTGCCCAGCCTCAGCGCCGGCGCGACCTACGCCTCGGTCAAGCAGAGCTACAACAACGGCATCCCGGCCGCCTTCGTGCCCAAGGGCTACAACGACACCGGCCGCGCCACGCTCGACTTCTCGTGGGAGCTCGACTTCTTCGGCAAGAACCGCGCGGCCCTGGCCGCCGCGACCTCGCAAGCCGAAGCCTCCAAGGCCGACGCCGCCGAGGCGCGCCTCGTCCTGTCGACCAGCGTCGCGGCCGCCTATGCCGATCTGGCCCAGCTGTTCGCCGATCGCGACGCGGCCGCCGACGCGGTCAAGACCCGCGAGCAGACGGCCCAGCTGACCGCCGACCGCGCCGCCAACGGCCTGGAGAACCGCGGCTCGGCCGAGCAGTCGAAGGCTGGCCTGGCCTCGGCCCGCGCCCAGTTGGCCGCCGCCGACGAGGCCGTCGGCCTGACCCGCAACCGCATCGCCGCCCTCCTGGGCGCCGGTCCCGACCGGGGTCTCGCGATCCAGCGCCCAAAGGTCGGAATGCTGAAGGCCTTCGGCCTGCCGGCCAACCTGTCGGCCGACCTGATCGGCCGCCGTCCCGACGTGGTCGCCGCCCGCCTGCGCGCCGAGGCCGCGGCTCAGTCGATCAAAGAGGCCAAGGCCGAGTTCTATCCCAACGTCGACCTGTCGGCCTATTTCGGCCAGCAATCGTTGGGCCTGGACCTCCTGACCAAGGGCGGGTCGCGCATCGGCTCGATCGGCCCGGCCGTGCGCCTGCCGATCTTCCAGGGCGGCGCGCTGCGCGCCAACTATCGCGGCGCGGCGGCCGACTACGACGCCGCCGTGGCCAGCTACAACGGCACCCTCTCCCAGGCCCTGAAGGACGTCGCCGACGCCGCCGTCAGCGCCCGCGCCCTCGACGCCCGCCTGGACGAGACCCGCAAGGCCGTCGCCGCCTCGTCGGCCGCCCACGACATCGCCCTGCAGCGCTATCGCGGGGGTCTGGCCACCTACCTGGAAGTCCTCTCCGCCGAGGACGCCCTGATCGCCAACCAGCGGACGCTCGCCGACCTCGAGACCCGCGCCTTCACCCTCGACGTGGCGCTCGTGCGCGCCCTCGGCGGCGGCTACCGCGCCGCCTGACCCGTTTCCCGGAGCCCTCCCCCATGTACGATTCCGAAGCCTCCGCCGACGCCTCTTCCGCCCAGGACGCCAAGAAGGCGGCCGCCGCCAAGGCGGCCGCCGGCGCCAAGCGCAAGAAGCTGTTCCTCGGCCTCGCCGCCGTCGTCCTGATCGCCGGCGCCGGCTATGGCGCCTACTACGCCCTCGTCGGCTCGCACCACGTCGAGACCGACAACGCCTATGTCGGCGCCGACGTCGCCCAGGTGACGCCGCTGGTCGGCGGCCCGGTGCGCAGCGTCGCGGTGCACGACACCCAGGTGGTCAAGGCCGGCGACGTGCTGGTCGTGCTCGACGACAGCGACGCCCGCATCGCGCTCGCCTCGGCTCAAGCCGACCTGGCGCGCGCCGAACGCCGGGTGCGCGGCTATCTCGCCACCGACCAGAGCCTGTCGGCCCAGATCGCCGCCCGCGACGCCGACCAGGCCCGCGCCGCCGCCAGCCTGACCTCGGCCCAGGCCGATCTCGAGCGCGCCCGCATCGACCTGGATCGCCGCAAGGCCCTGGCCGCCACCGGCGCCGTCTCGGGCGACGAACTGACCCGCGCCCAGAACGCGTTCGCCAACGCCCAGGCGGCCTTCGCCTCGGCCAAGGCCTCTCAAGCCCAAGCGCAGGCCAACCGCGCCGCCGCGGCCGGCTCGCTGGCCGCCAACGCCGTGCTGACCGACGGGACCACCGTCGACACCAACCCCGAAGTCGCCGCCGCCCGCGCCAAGTTCGAACAGGCGCAGCTGGACCTGTCGCGCACCGTCATCCGCGCGCCGATCGACGGCGTCGTGGCCAAGCGCGCCGTCCAGGTCGGCCAGCGGGTCGCCGCCGGCACGCCGGTGATGCAGGTGGTTCCGATCGCCGCGGCCTATGTCGACGCCAACTTCAAGGAAGGCCAGCTGCGCAAGGTCAAGATCGGCCAGCCGGTCGAGCTGACCGCCGACCTCTACGGCAATTCGGTCACCTACCACGGCAAGGTCGCCGGCCTGTCTGGCGGCACCGGCGCGGCCTTCGCGCTGATCCCGGCCCAGAACGCCACCGGCAACTGGATCAAGGTGGTGCAGCGCCTGCCCGTGCGCGTGGCCATCGACCCGGCCGACCTCAAGGCCCACCCGCTGCGCGTGGGCCTCTCGATGAAGGCCACGATCGACACCCGCGACTAAACCCGAGCAGCAAGGACCGCCGTCATGGCCAGCGCTCAAGCCGCCCCCGCAAGGGCGGCGTCCGAACCCGCGCCGCTCAGCGGGCCGGCGATGATCTTCGCCGGCCTGATCCTGGCCGCCGCCAACTTCCTGGTGGTGCTCGACACCACCATCGCCAACGTCTCGGTGTCCAACATCGCCGGGGCCCTGGGCGTCTCGCCCAGCCAGGGCACCTGGGTGATCACCTCCTACGCCGTGGCCGAGGCCGTGGTCGTGCCGCTGACCGGCTGGCTGTCGGCCCGCTTCGGCGCGGTCAGGGTGTTCGTCTTCGGCATGATCGGGTTCGGGATCTTCTCGTTCCTGTGCGGCCTGGCCCCGTCGCTGGGTTTCCTGGTGCTGTTCCGCATCCTGCAGGGCGCCTGCGGCGGCCCGTTGATGCCGCTGTCGCAGACCCTCCTGCTACGCGTCTTCCCCAAGGAGAAGGCCGCGGCCGCCACGGGCTTGTGGGCCATGACCACCCTGATCGCCCCGATCCTCGGGCCGATCCTGGGGGGCGCGCTGTGCGACAGCGTCGGCTGGGCCTTCATCTTCTGGATCAACGTGCCGATCGCCATCGCCTGCGCCTGGTTCGCCTGGAACCTGCTGAAGGGCCACGAGACGCCCCTGGCCAGGGCGAAGGTCGACCTGGTGGGCCTGGGCCTGCTGATCGTCTGGGTCGGCGCGCTGCAGATCATGCTGGACCTGGGCAAGGAACACGACTGGTTCGCCTCGCCGATGATCATCGGCCTGGCCATCGTCGCGGCCGTGGGCTTTGCGGCCTTCCTGATCTGGGAGCTGACCGAGGAGAACCCGATCGTCGACCTGCGGGTCTTCCGCCACCGGGGCTACACCGCGGCGGTGATAACCCTGAGCGTGGCCTTCGGGGCGTTCTTCGGGATCAATGTGCTCAACCCGCTCTGGCTGCAGCAGAACATGGGCTACACGGCCACCTGGGCGGGCTACGTCTCGGCCCTGCTGGGCGTCACGGCCGTCATGGTCGCGCCGCTGGCGGCCGGCATGTCGGCCAAGTTCGACGCCCGCCGGCTGGTGTTCCTGGGCCTGATCTGGATGGCGGTGATGACCTTCTTCCGGGCGCAGGCCAACCAGCAGATGGGCTATTTCRACATCGCCCACTGGCTGCTGTTCCAGGGCTTCGGCATGCCGTTCTTCTTCGTCCCGGTGACCGCCCTGGCCTTGGCCAGCGTCAAGGTCGAGGAAACCGCCAGCGCGGCGGGCCTGATGAACTTCTGCCGCACGCTGTCGGGGGCGTTTGCGACCTCGGTGGTGACCACGGTGTGGGCCGACGGCGCCAGCCGCAACCACAACGAACTGTCGGGCGTGCTGAACGGCGCGCAGGGTACGATGGACCAGTTGAAGGGCTTAGGGATGAGCGCCGACCAGGCGCGCGGCACGCTGGACAACATGGTCCAGAGCCAGGGCGTGATGCTGGCCACCAACCAGGTGTTCATGGCCATGGCCGTGCTCTTCGTGGTGGCCGCCCTCGTGGTCTGGCTCGCCCCCAAGCCGACGCGGGTCGCCGACACGTCGGCGGTGCACTGAGGCAAACTGGGGAGCGGCTCTGGTCGCTCCCCTTTCCCATACTCCCGTCATTCCCGCCCTTGTGGCGGGAAACCCTCTATCAGCCGCAGGTGCAGATGGGGCGGCGCGCCAAGCGCGCCGCTTGCCTCTCACTCGGAAGCGGAACCAGGGGGTCCCGCCACAAGGGCGGGAATGACGGGGAGATAGGGTTAGCGGGCCACAGCCCCCTTCACCACCTTCGCGAAGCCATCCACCGGGCAGTCGTAACCGGCGCCCGCCTGGCTGCAGCCCGGCACGAAGATCGGCGAGGCCGACGGTGGGGCCGCCGGCGTCAGGGGCCTTTTCTCGCGCAGTTGCGACAGGCTTTGCACCGCGTAGCGCACGCGGATGACGCGGACGCCGTCGGTGCGCTTCCAGCGTTCGAAGACGATATTGCCGCCCGGCGCGATCTGGCCTGGCTGATAGCCCGGCGCGGTCCATTCCAGGCCGAGCAGCCCGCCCAGCATGGCCAGCGTGCCGTCATGACCGATGATCACCACCATCTTCGCGTCCGGACCGCCGATGGCGTCCTTGCCGGGCTTGGCCTCCAGCGTGGCCAGGATCTTCGAGGCCAGATGCCCGGCGCCCGTGCGCGCGACTTCATGCGAGCGAAGCCGCAGATCGAACTCGGCCTGATGCAGCGGGAAGACGCGCAGCAGGGCCGCCTCGTCCAGGCCCTTCCAGCCCAGGCTCGCGAAGTCCTGCCCGTCGGCCCAGGCCATCAGCATGCTTTCGGTGACGCCGGACGCGAAGGCCTCGGGGCCCGAAATGCCGACGGTCTCGTCGGCGTCGTCGAGGAAGGCGGCCGGCTCGTCGTAGACGCGGCGCTTGCCCTCCGCCTTCGGGCACGGCGCGGCGTCGCACTGCATCAAAAGCTCGTCGAGGCTGGCGATGGCGTCGGCATGACCGGCGCTCCAGGCGGCCAGGTTCCCGCCCACGCGGCCGGCGACCGAGGCGCGCGCCAGGGCCAGGTCAGGCTTGGCGACGCCCGCCTTCACCGGCTCGAACAACGGATCGGCCTTGCCCTCGCCCACCGTGTGGACGTCGACGGCGCAGCCCGGCTGCAGGCCCTCGCCCAGCGCCTTGGCTGTGGCGATCGTGCGCTGGGTGACGTTGGCCCAGTAGTAGACCGCGCCGCAGTCGGCGTCGGCCAGCAGCCCCTGCCTGGCGTAGAGTTCGCGGTAATAGGCGCCGAACAGGGTCGAGAGCGCCGCGCCGTTAGCGGTCAGGTGGCCCGGCGGGACCGAGAAGCGCGGCCACGGACGCGCGGTGGCCGTCTCCAACCGCTCGGGGCTCGACATCGCCGCGCGCACGCCGTGACGGCTGAGGACCACCACCTTTTCCAGGGTCTCGCCCGATGACTGGGCGGCTGCGGGCGCCGCGACGAGCGCGGCCAGGGCGAAGGCGGAAAAGCGGGCAAGCAGACGCATCGAAACTCCCGAGAACGAAAAAGCGGCCCGCGCGGCGGAATCGTCCAGCTGTGCAGACGGCCGCGACGATGCTCCGCAAACGGAGCGAACCGGGCCTTAGAACTTGGCCCGCAGGCCGAAGCTCACCGTGCGGCCGTAGTGGGTGTAGCCGCCGAACCAGCCGCCCTTCACGAACTGCCACTGGGCCGCGTCGGTCAGGTTCTGGCCTTCCAGGGCCGCGGTGATGTTGTCGGTGATCTTGTAGCTGACGCTGGCGTCCAGCGAGCCGAAGGCCGCGTCGTTCAGCGCCGACAGACCCGCGCCGCCGACGTCCTGCAGCACGTCGTCCACCCAGCTGTAGCTGGCGCGGGCGGCGATGCGGTCCTTCTCGTAGAAGCCGGTGATGTTGAAGCTGTTCTTGGCCACGTTGACCATCTCGTCAGTCAGGGTCGGCGAGTAGGTCGCTTCGGTGTCGGTGTAGGTGTAGTTGGCCAGGAAGCCGAGGCCGTCGAACGGCGCGGGCAGGTTCTTGAACAGGTGCTGGTAGGCCAGCTCCACGCCCTTGATGCTGGCCTGCCCGCCATTGGTCGGCGAGGTCAGCTGGTAGGTCTGGCCGTCGACCACGATGTTGGTCTTCTGGCTGTAAACGAAGGTGGTGATGTCCTTGTAGAAGGCGCCGGCCACGATCGCGCTGCCCGGGGCGAAGTACCATTCCAGCGTGGCGTCGTACTGCCAGGCCTCGAACGGCTGCAGCTGCGGATTGCCGCCCACCGCCGTCAGCACCGTGCCCGACGAGTTCAGCGTCAGGCGCGGGGCCAGGTCGGCCAGCGACGGACGGGTGATCACCTTGGCCGCGGCGAAGCGGGCCTGCAGGGTGTCGGTGATGTCCATGGCGAAGTTCAGCGTCGGCAAGACGTCGGTGTAGGTCTTTTCGTAGCGGACCGGGATGGCGGCGCTGCCGGTGTCGGCGTGGCCGGCCGAGACCTGCTTGGTCTGGGCGACGCGAACGCCCAGCTGGCCGCGCAGCGGACGACCGAACAGCTCTGTGTCCATGTCGGTCAGGCCGTAGCCCGCCAGGATCTCTTCCGACACGAAGTAGGAGTTGCGCTGGTCGGCGCGAGCGGTGCCCTTCTGGGTCTTGTCGGCCAGGGCCCAGAACTTTTCCGGGTCGGGCATGACCCAGGTGCGCGGCAGGCTGCCGCCCACCTGGCCCAGGAAGTCGCCGGCCGGGAAGGCCTCGAAGTAGCTGGCGTCGAAGTACTTGCCGGCCAGGTTGGTGGTGAAGTTGATGTCGGCGCGATTGTAGCTGCGCTCACGCTCGCGGAACTTCACGCCGAAGGCCACGCGGCTGAACGGCCCCCACTGCAGCGGACGCTCGGCGTCGGCCTGGATGGCCTTTTCCAGGTCCAGCGAGTCGTTGGTGCGCCATTCGATGCGACGGAACGGCAGCAGCGAGGGGTTCGACAGGTTCGCCGTGGCCAGGGTGACGCTGGGCAGCACGTCGTCGTCGACCTTGGTCATGTTGAAGGTCGTCTGGCCGATGGCGCCCAGCAGGCGGGTGCGGGTGATCGGCTTGGAGGTTTCCGAATAGGCGCGCGCGTAGGCCGCATCGCCCGAGAAGGTCCATTCGCCGATCCGCTGCTTGCCGTTGATGGCCAGCATCAGGTTGTCGTGGGCGAGATCGCTGACCTCGCGGCCGATCTGGCTGGTCGAGGTGACCGTGCCGCCGACCAACGTGCCGTCGCGCACCACCGCCGAGCCCGGAACCAAGGTCGAGACCGTCTGATCGACCGAGTAGGTCAGTTCGTCATAGTGGTCGTCGAGGTGGGTGTAGCTGGCGTCGAAGGTGATCTCGGTGGCGTCGGTCGGGCGGTACTGGGCCGAGAACACCAGGCCCTTGCGCTCGCGGTCCTCGCGTTCGAGGGTCGGACGGATGGCGGTCGGATAGAGGTTGATCCCCTGCGCCGCCAGGCTCTTGCCCAGGGTGGTCGAGGTGTCGGCATAGCTCCAGCTGACGCCGGTGACGCGGTCCTGGCGCAGGGTGCGCTGGTCGTAGACCAGGGCCAGCAGGGCGCCGAAGCTCTTGTCGTGGTTCACCCAGCTCAGCAGGCCCGAAACGCGCGGGTCGGTGGCGCCGGCCAGCTCCGGATGGCTGGCGGTGGCCGAGGCGGCGATGGTGTTCTTGCCCAGGGTCAGGGGGCGAAAGGTCTTGATGTCGACCACGCCGCCGATCGCGCCTTCGTCCAGCGAGGCCAGCGGGGTCTTGCCGACCTCGACGCCGGCCACCAGCTCGGACGGCAGGGTGTCGAAGCGGAACTGGCGGCCGCTCTGGCCGCTGTCGCGCATGTTCTCGTTCACCGCGGCGCTGCGGCCGTTCAGGGTGACGATCTGGAAGTTGGGGCCCAGGCCCCGGACGCGGACGAACAGGCCCTCTCCGCGATCGCGGGTGATGGCCACGCCCGGCACGCGCTGCAGCGCCTCGGCGATGTTGTTGGACGGGAACTTGCCGATGTCCTCGGCCGAGATGGCGTCGACGACGTTGGCGGCCTTGCGCTTGTCGGCCAGCGCGCGCGCCAGCGAGTTGGCGAAGCCGCCGGTGACGACGATCTCCTCGACCGTGGCGGACTCGTCCGCAGCCGGCTCGGCGACGACGGGCGCGGCGGCTTCGGCGCGGCGGACGGGGGCCGGGGCGGTCGAGATCTTCTGGGCGACGGGGCGCAGGACGGCCGCGCCGCCGTTGCGGACATAGGTCAGGCCGGTGCCGCGCAGCAGCTGGTTCAGGCCCGTCTCGGCGTCGAGCTCGCCGCGCACGCCGGCGGTGCGCTTGCCCGCCAGCAGGGCCGGATCGGCCAGCACCTGCAGACCGGTGGCGCGCGAGAAGGCCGGCAGCGCGCTGGCCAGGTCGCCGGCCGGAATGGCCAGGGCTGGCTTGGGCGCCGGAGCAGCCATCGCCGTCGTCGCCGACATCAGGACGGCGGCCGAGGCCGTGCTCCACAAGGTCCAGGTCTTGAAGGTCATCGTCTTATCCCCGAATGCGCGGCGTCAGGCCGGCTTCGGCGGGGAAGACGTCGCCGCCGCCCCTTTCAGGACAGGGAATTTTGTGAAGTTTCGAAGACGGCCGAAGGCCGTCACCGGCTGATCACCAGGCCGCCCTGACCCTCGCGCACCTCGAAGCCGTGAACGAGGGCCAGGTTGCGGACCAGGGTCGCCGGCTCGTCCAGTCGGAAGCGGCCGGCCACCCGCTGGCGAGCCAGTTCCGGATCGGCGATGACGACGCGGCGCTCAGACGAGCGGTTCACGCGCTCGACCAGCCGCCCCAGGGTCACCCCGTCGGTCTCCAGCCATCCCGAACGCCAGTCGTCGGCCAGGGGATCGAAGGTCCTGACCTTGGACAGCCTTCCTTCGGTGGCGAAGGCCCGCTGGCCGACGGTCAGGTCGGCGGTGCGACGGATCAGCCCTTCGGGCGCCAGGCGCACCCGGCCGCGATGCACCGACAGCTCCAGCCGCTCTGGCCCGCGCTCGTCGCTGAGCTCCAGGTCGAAGGCGGTGCCCAGCACGCGGGCCGAGCCGGCGGCGGTCCTGACCGTGAACGGGCGAGCCTCGTCATGGGCGACGTCGAAGAAGGCCTCGCCTCTGGTCAGCGCCACCTCGCGCCGGCCCGTCCCGAGGCGCACTTCCAGGTGGGTGTCGCCGTCGAGCATGACCTTGGTGCCGTCTTCCAGGACGACGCCGCGGTGCTCGCCACGGGCCGTCTCGAAGGCCATCGGCGTCACGGTCATCAGTTGCAGTTGCGGCCAGGCCAGCGCCACGGCGAGGCCGCAGGCCAGCACGCCGCCGGCCAGGGCCGCGATCGGTCCCGCCTGGCGACGCCTGGCCAGACGGCGCTGCTCGCTGAGTTTCATCGCCTCGGTCAGGGCGCTGTCCTGGTTGGTGCGCCAGACCTGGTCGAAGGCCTGGGCGTTGGCCAGGTCGTCAGACTTCCAGGCCTCGAAACCGGCCTCGTCGCGGAAGGCCGGATCCATGCGGCGGGCGGCCCATAGGGCGGCGGTGCGGCGGGCGCGGCTCATCGGCGGCCTCCCACGGCGCGGCGCTCGGCCTTGGTCATCTCGCGATGCAGCTGTTCGAGGGCCCGCACGACGTGCTTCTCGACGGCGGCTTCGTTCATGGCCAGGGCGTCGGCGATCTCGCGCGTCGTCTGGCCGTGCAGGCGGCGGCGGATGAAGACGTCGCGACGCAGCGGCGGCATGGCGTCCAGCACCCTGCCGAACACCTCGACCTTCTGGCGATGCATGAGGATCTGCTCCGGCGCCGGGGCTTGGCAGGGGATCTCCTCGTCCAGCATCTCGGTCGGCCGCCGCTTGCGGCTGCGGAAATGGTCGCGGACGAGGTTGAGAGCGATGCGATAGCCGAGCGCCGCACGGTCGGCGACGGTGCGCGCCTTCTCGTAGGTCAAAAGGCGCGCGAAGGTTTCCTGCACCAGATCGTCGGCGGCGGCCGGATCACGGGTGCGGCGGACGATGAAGTGATAGAGCTCGTCGCGCTGGGCGCGCAGGGACGCCAGGTCGGTCATGACGCGGGATCGGGCGTGTCTGGGCGCGCCGGCGCGGAAGAAGCGGCCTTGGGGAGCATGGGGCGGCGGCTACCACGGCTTCGTGACAGTTCTTCCGCCGCCCCTTCAAGTCACCAGACGAAGGTGCCCGCCGACCTCGCGGGAAGCTTGCCCTGCAGGCGCCGGGCGCCGTCGACGATGGCGAAGGCCTTTTCCTCGGTGGTCTGGTTGAGCACGATCAGGGCCCTGCCGCCGTCGGGATTGACGAAGGCGACCGTCTTCAGGCCGGCCACCTCGGCCGGCGAGCCGACCCGCACCGCGCCCGGCTTCACGAACCGGCTGGCGTGGCCGAAGGCGTAGTACTCCTGGTTCCGCTCGACCGCGCCGGTGGCCTGGTCGATGGTCACCACGCCCCGGCAGTCGCCGCAGCCGCCGGCGTGCGGACCGTACTTCTCGTCCAGCGCCAGGTTCCACATCAGGACGCCGCGCGCCCCGCCCCGGGTGGAGCCGACGATCAGCTTGTCCATCATCCACAGGAAGCTCTCGTCGAACTTGGCCGCCCACTGGCCGCCCGAGCACTCGGTGAAGAACACGTCCTTGTCGGGATGGGCCTTGCGCACCTCGTCCTGGGCGGTGACATCGCCGGCGTAGCAGTGCCAGCCCACGCCCGCGACGAACGCTCTGGCCTTGGGATCGGCCAGCACGGTCATGGGCTGCTGCGGCTGGTCCCAGTTGTGGTCCCAGTCCAGCACCTTGGTTCCGATCCGCTCGCGAGCGAAGACCGGACCCAGGTTCTCGCCGAAGAACCGCGCCCGGTCGGCGGCCGGCCAGCGCATGCCCGGATAGTTCTCGGGCTCGAAGTCGGGCTCGTTCTGGATGCTGAGATAGTCGGTCGGCACGCCCTGGGCCTTGGCCGCCGTGACGTACCGGGCGAAGAACTCGGCATAGACCGGATAGGCGTCTGGCTTCAGCTGCCCCTTCACCAGCGAACCGGTGGTCTTCATCCAGGCCGGCGCGCTCCAGGGCGAGGCCATCACCTTCAGGTCCGGATTGACCTTCAGCGCCGCCCGCACGGTGGGGAACACGTACGCTTCCGGCCGCGCCGTCGAAAAGTGCTTCAGCTCTGGATCGGCCGCGCCGCCGGGCGCGTCGTCCAGGCTGTAGTGGTCGAGCGAGAAGTCCGACGCGCCGATCGTCACGCGGGTGAAGCTGAAGCCCAGGCCGCCCTCCCCGCGCCCGAACAGCTCCGACAGCAGCGCTTGGCGTTGCGTCGCCGACATCCTGGTCTGGATCAGCCAGGCCGAGGCGTCGGTGATCGAGGCGCCGAAGCCGACGATCGACTGGTCGCGGGCGGCGGCGTCGACGGCCACGACCGGCAGGTCAGCGCCCTGCCCCGCCGGCAGATTGGCCAGCGGCGGCTGCTCGGCCAGCAGCTGGGTCTTGTCGCCGGTGGTCACCCAGGCGCGGGCGACGCGTTCGGGCGCCGGGGAGACGCTGGCGCAGCCTCCCAGGGCCAGGACCGCCGCCGTCGAGATCAGGGCGATGCGCATCACGGCTTGCGGCTCCAGGCCTTCAGCTTGGCCGAACCGGTCAGAGCCGGATCGCCAGCGTGGGCGCCGACATACAGCGGGTACGAACCGGCCGGCAGGGTCCAGCCGGGCTTGGTCGTGTCGTAGTCGGCCAGCACGCGCGAGTCGACGCTGAGGGTCACCCGCTTGGTCTCGCCCGGCTGCAGGGCGACCTTCTGGAAGCCGGCCAGGCGCACCATCGACTTGCGCTTGCCGGCGGTGACGTACAGCTGGGGCGCGTCGGCGCCGGCCACCTTGCCGGTGTTGGTGACGTCGAAGCTGACCTTCAGCCCGTCGCCGTCCTCGACCTTGAGGTTCCGGTAGCCGAAGGTCGTGTAGGACAGGCCGTAGCCGAACGGATAGAGCGGCTGCAGCTTCTGTTGGGCGAACCAGCGATAGCCGACGGCCGCGCCTTCCCCGTACTCGACCGGGAAACCCTTGATCGGTCCGGCTTCCTTGCCCGCGCGGCGGGCGTCGTCGATGGCGGCCTGCTCGGCATAGCCCGGCGCGGAGGCGCGCGGGGCCTGGTCCTCGGTCCTGGGGAAGGTCATCGGCAGGCGGCCCGACGGATTGACCGCCCCGCTGAGGATGCCGGCGATGGCCTCGCCGCCGCGCTGCCCCGGATACCAGGCCTGCAGCACGCCGCCGACCCGGTCCAGCCACGGCATCAGCACCGGGCCGCCGGTCTCCAGCACGACCAGCGAGTTCCTGTTGGCGCCGGCGACGGCGTCGATCAGGACGTCCTGGTTCTCGGGCAGGGCGATGGAGGGCGCGTCTTGCGCCTCGGTCTGCCAGTGCCAGGCGAAGACGATGGCGAGGTCGGCGTCGCGCGCCGCGGCGGCGGCGGCGGCCGGGTCCTTGCCGTCGACATAGGACACCTCAGCGTTCGGATAGGCCGCCTTGATCGCCTGCAGCGGCGAGGAGGCGTGCCAGGTGACGCGCACGAACGAGGCCGCCTCGCCGCCGTTCAGCGGGATCTCGACCGGCGCGCCGCCGACCGACCGCACCTGGGACGAACCACCGCCCGACAGCACCCCGACGTCGGCATGGGCGCCGACCAGCACGATCTTCTTCGCGCTCTTGGCCAGCGGCAGCAGGTCCCGGTCGTTCTTCAGCAGCACCGCGCCGCGCTCGGCCAGGGCCTGGGCGACCTTGGCGTTGCCGAGGTAATCGATCGGCTGGGCGCTGGCCGGGGTCGGGTTGTCGATCAGGCCGGTGGCGATCACCCCGTAGAGGATGCGGCGGACCATGTCGTCGACCCGCGCCTGGCTGACCTCGCCCTTGGCCACGGCGGCCTTCAGGTCGTCGCCGAAGTAGATCTGCTTGTCGAGCTCCTGGCCCGACTGCTGGTCCAGGCCCGCCAGGGCGGCCTTGGTGGTGCTGTGCACCGCGCCCCAGTCCGACATCACCCAGCCCGGATAGTTCCAGTCGCGCTTGAGCACCTTGTTGAGCAGGAAGTCGTTCTCGCAGCCCCAGTCGCCGTTGATCTTGTTGTAGGCGCACATCACCGAGGCCGGCTGTCCCTTCTCGATGGCGATCTGGAAGGCCAGCAGGTCGCTTTCCCGCAGGTCGGCCTCGCCGATGCGGGCGTCCATCACGTGGCGGCCGGTCTCCTGCGAGTTGATGGCGAAGTGCTTGATGGTCGAGACGATGTGGTTGCTCTGCACGCCGCGGATCGACTCCCCGGCCATCTCGCCGGCCAGCAGCGGATCCTCGCCCAGGTACTCGAAGTTACGGCCCGCCCACGGGTCGCGGGTCAGGTTGACGCCGCCGGCCAGCAGCACGTTGAAGGTCTTGGCGCGGGCTTCGGCGCCGATCATCGCGCCGGACGCGTAGGCCAGCCCGGGCTCGAAGGTGGCGGCCAGGGCCAGGCCCGACGGCAGGGCCGTGGCGGTGTCGCCCTTGCGCTGCTCGACCTGGTTGGCGACGCCGAGGCTGGCGTCGCTTTCCCGAAGCGTCGGGATCTTCAGGCGCGGCACGCCCGGCACGTAGCCGGCCGAGGGGATCATGTCGGCGGGCGCGGGCTTGGTGTTGGGCGGAAACAGGCCGTGCAGATAGGTGATCTTCTCGTCCAGGGTCATCTGCTTGACCAGCGCGTCGGCGCGCGCCCACACCGGGTCGTTCGCCCGCGCGGCCAGCGGCGCGCTGTCCTTGGTCGGCATGGTCTGGGCCAGGCTCGCGGCCGGCAACAGGGCCAGCAACGCCACGGCGGCGGAGGTCCGGCGCAGGATCCGCAGGGCGGATGAAGGCTGGGCGGCGGTCGTCATGGGCTACTCCGTGGTGGTCGAAATCAAGGGACGCGTGGAAGCCGCCCCGGCGCGCGCCAGGACGGCGGCCAGGTAGGCGTCGTGGGTGTCGCAGGCCTCTACGCAGGCGGCGTTGACGGCGGCGATCTGGTCGAGGAAGGCGGCGCGCTCGGCCGGGTTCTTCAGCGCGGCCAGCGGATGGGCGGCGGCCGGCGAGGCCCCCTGCCCCAGCAGCACCTGCACCCAGCTTTCCTCGTAGAACAGCTCGTCGCTCTCGCGCTCGATATGCCCGAAGGCGGCGAAGAGCTCGAGCTTGCGGGCCAGGCTGTCGGGCGGCGGGGTCTCGCGCACCTGCCGCCAGAACGGCTCGTCGCGGGCGTTGAGCACGTAGTGCAGGATCACAAAGTCGCGCACCTGCTCGAACTCGCGCGCCGAAAGCCGGTTGTACTCGGCGATGCGGGCCGAATCGCAGTCGGCGTCGGGATAAAGGGTGAGAAAGCGGTAGAGCGCCGTCTGCACCATGTGCAGGCTGGTCGACTCCAGCGGTTCCAGGAACCCGCCGGCCAGGCCCACGGCCAGGCAGTTGCCGATCCAGCCGGCCTTGCGGCGGCCCGGCTCGAAACGGATCGGACGCGGATCGGCCAGCAGTTCGCCATCAAGGCCCTGGATCAGCCGCTCATGCGCCTCGTCGTCGCTCAGATGGTCGCTGGAGTAGACCAGGCCGTTGCCGGTGCGGTGGCGCAGCGGGATCCGCCACCGCCAGCCCGCGTCCACCGCGGTGGCGCGCGTATAGGGCGTGATCGGACCGGGCGTCAGGGTCGGCGCGGCCAGGGCGCGGTCGCAGGGCAGCCAGCGCCTGGCGCTGTCCCAGCCGGCCTTCAGCGTCTGCTCGATCAGCAGGCCCTGGAAACCCGAGCAGTCGATGTAGAAGTCCGCTGCCACCTCGCGACCGTCGGCCAGGCGCAGGCTCTGGATGCGGCCGCGCGCCGACTCCTGGCGGACCTCGACGATCCGGCCCTCGATCCGGGTCACGCCCCGCGCCTCGGCGTGGCTGCGCAGGAAGGCCGCGTAGAGGCCCGCGTCGAAGTGATAGGCGTGGGCCAGCCGCGACAGGGGCGAACGCGGCCGGTCCTTCTGCGGCGGCGAGAACCGTCCCGCCCGCGCAAGACCCGCGCCGAGCGTCAGGGCTTCGAGGCTGGGGGCGCCCGGACGGTCGCGATCGGCCAGCCAGTGCTGGTGGCACGACAGCGTGCCGGCGCCCTGCCCGATCGCGCCAAAGGCGTGCATGTAGCTGTCGCCAACGCGGCCCCAGTCGCGAAACTCGATGCCAAGCTTGTAGGTCCCTTGCGTGGCGGCCAGGAACGCGCCTTCGTCCAGGCCGATCATGGCGTTGAACTGGCGGATCGGCGGGATCGTCGCCTCGCCCACCCCGACCGTCCCGATCTCGTCGGACTCGACCAGCGTGATCGCGGTCCCCGGCCCGAGCATGGCCGACAGGAAGGCCGCGCTCATCCAGCCGGCCGAGCCGCCGCCGACGACGGCGATGGATTTGATCGGGGTCACGGCGCGCGGAGCCTCTTGAAGGGAGCGTCGTCGAAACGAAAAAAAGCGCGGAGGGCCAGGGGAAGGGATCGACCCTCCGCGCGCAGGGGTCAGAACTTGTAGTTCAGACCGAAGATGTACTGCCGGCCGTACTGGTCGTTGGTCTCGGGCAGCAGGGTGCCGTCCGAGAGCACGCCGGTGCGGGTGCGGTAGGGGCTGTTGTCGAGGTTGTTGACCTGGAACACGGCCGAAAGGCCCTTGAGCGGTCCGTCCTGGAACTCGTAGCCGATCTGGGCGTCGACCTGCTCGTCGGCCAGCACCTGGGTGAAGCCGCGATAGGCGCCGAAGCCCGTCAGCCACGGCGTGATCAGCCCGAAGTCGACCGCGCCCGAGATCTCGTAGCCGTAGAGCTTGCCGCCCTCCCCGTTCTCGGGACGGGTCAGCAGGCCGATGTTGCTGATCGGCTGGACCGTGCCGGTGTTGGGCACGTTGGAGAAGTCGTAGTCGACCGACTTGTTGTAGATGTAGGTCTCCAGGTCCTTATAGTAGCCGGCGACGGCGATGTAGGTCCCCGGCGCGAAGTACTTCTCGACCGAGAGGTCGAAGGCGGTCGCCTTCCACGGCTTCAGGTACGGATTGCCGCCCGAGCCGCTCCAGCGGAAGGTCAGGGCGTCGACGCCGGCGGTGATGCTGGCGCGCATGTCGTCCAGGCGCGGACGGGCCGAAGTCTTGGCCACCCCGAAGCGGACATAGAGGTTCTCGACCGGCTCGGCCGTCAGGTTCAGGCTCGGCAGCAGTTCGTCGTAGGTGTCCTCGACGCTGGTCAGGCTCGGCGCCTGGGCCGTGCCGCCGCTGACGGTGTAACCCGTCGATTCCTGCTTGGTGGAGATGTACTGCAGGCCGATGTCGCCCTTGATCGGCAGCGCGCCGACATGGGTGTCGATCTTGGCCATCAGGTAGGCCGTGGTCAGGCGCTCCTGGATCTTCCAGTCCTTGTTATAGTCGTCGGCGTTCCCGATCGGGACGATGTTGTAATAGACCGGCAGGGCCTTCTGCAGGTTGATGGCCAGCACCTGATCGACGCCCGCGAACGCCAGCGAGGCCGGCTCCAGCAGGTATTGCGAGGCCACGGTGGTCGGAGCGCGGCCGTTCTTCAGGAACAGGTCGTTGTCCGAGACCGTCTTATCCTTCTTTCGGTCGGCGTAGTTGATCCCGGCCTGCACGCTGCTCAGGAAGCCGCCGAGACGGGTCTCGGAGACGTCGTGGTCGATGCGGAAGTCGCCGGTGAACATCCGGTCCTCGACCTCGGGGAAACGGATGGCGCCGTCATGGCCCCAGCCGCCCCAGGCCGCCGGATCGCCCAGCTGCATGTGGGTCGCGTCGGCGTAGTCCAGCCCCGTCGTGTACTTGCCCACGCCGTTGAAGTTCAGGTCGTAGGCGATGTTGTCGAAGGTGCGGATCGGGCCGTAGCCGGCGTAGGTCTCGAGGATCTGCTCGCGGCGCTCGACCTTCGAGTAGCCGATGTCGGCCGTGTAGGTGGTCGCGCCAGAGACGTACGAGGTGTTCCAGCCCAGGGCGAACTGCTCGTCCTTGCGGGTGTTGCGGTCGTTGCGGACGATCGGGGTGACGTTGGTCGCCGTGCCCGAGGTGTTGATCAGCGAGTTGCCGACCTTGGTGAAGCCGGGGTTCAGGAACACCGTGGCGTCGGGCGTGCTGGGGCTGGAGAACCACTGCATGCCGCGGCGGACCTCCTTCTGGTCGAAGGTCGAGTAGAACAGGTCCAGCGTCGAGTGCAGCTTGTCGTTGGGCCGCCATTCCAGGACGCCCATGAAGCCGTCGCGCACCTGGTCGCGGTTGGTGGCGAAGATCTCCTGGCCGCCCAGGCTGTAGGCGCCGGCGTTGGCGCCGGTGAATTGGGCCGGCTGCTCCCAGTACCAAGCCTTGTACTGCTGGATCTGGGTCGGGCTGTCGAGGTGGGCGTAGCCCAGCGCGACGCCGATGGTGCCGTCGGCGAACTGGTCGATATAGGAGGCGCTGAAGCGATAGCCGCTCTTGGAGCCGTCGGGATTGGCCTTGTCGAGATCGCTGACTTCGCGGCGGGCGTTCAGCGTCATCACCCGGCCCTTCTGGTCCAGCGGGCGCACGGTGCGCATGTCGACCGTGCCCGACAGGCCCTGGCCGATCAGGGCGGCGTTCGAGGTCTTGTAGACGACGACGCTGTTGAGCAGCTCGGACGGATACTGGTCGAACTCGGCGGCGCGGTTGTCGCCGGCGCTGACCTGCTGGCGGCCATTCAACAGCGTGGTCGAGAAGTCGGGCGACAGGCCGCGGATCGAGATCACCTGCACCCGGCCGTTGACGCGCTGGCCCGTCAGGCCCGGCAGGCGCGCCAGGGACTCGGCGATCGACACGTCGGGCAGCTTGCCGATGTCCTCGGCCGAAACGGCCTCGACGACGCCGACCTCGCGACGCTTGATCTCGGCGGACTTCTCCAGGCTGCGGCGATAGCCGGTGACCACCACCTCGTCGACGGCGGTGTCTTCCTTGGCGGGGGCGGCGTCCTGGGCGTGGGCGGCGCCGGCCAGCAGCGACAGGGCCCCGGCCGAGGCGTAGGCCAGACGCTTGAAGCGCCGGGCGCCGGCGCGAACGGGCGCGCTCGTATGGGCGTGATGGATCAAGGTACTCTCCCCTCCTGCGTCT
The DNA here is from genome assembly GCF_056395525.1 of Caulobacter sp. 10L414. Classification (NCBI taxonomy): domain Bacteria; kingdom Pseudomonadati; phylum Pseudomonadota; class Alphaproteobacteria; order Caulobacterales; family Caulobacteraceae; genus Caulobacter; species Caulobacter sp. 10L414. Next base: position 8,057 of record NZ_JBFTJR010000038.1, on the reverse strand, counting down.
CTTCCCTGGCCCTCCTCGCCCCGTCTCTTGCGGATTCGGCGTCGAAAAGCCGCGCTTTCGTGAATTGGAAGCGCTTCCAACAAAGGCCGCAACGCGTCGGCCTTGTCAAGGGGATCGACGTTCGATCAGGGCGCGGAGGCTGCTGTGCCCCGCTCGACCACCGCGTGGTCGAGGCAGTCGAACTCCGGTTCGGCCTCGGATCGGCCGCCGGTCAGGCGACTGGCCAGCAGGGCCACGGCGCGGCGGCCCATGTCCTTCAGCGGCTGGTGCACGGTGGTCAGCGGCGGCCAGACGATGGCCGACACCGGGGTGTCGTCGAAGCCCGTCACGGAAAGGTCCTGCGGCACTTTCACGCCACGTCCGTGGACCACCGACAGCGCCCCGGCGGCCATGTCGTCGTTGGCGCAGACCAGGGCTGTCGGATGCAGCGGATCGTCCAGCAGGCGCGGCGTCAGCTCGACCCCCGAACGGAAGGTGAAGTCGCCCCGCACCTGGATCAGGTCGGCCTGCCCGAGACCCGCCTCTTGGAGCGCGCGCATCAGGCCGTCCAGGCGTCGATCGGCCGAAAGGTGGCCCTCGATGCCGCCCATGAAGGCGAATCGGCGATGGCCCAGTTCGATCAGGCGGCGGGCGATGTCGTAGCCGCCGGCCTCGTCGTCCATGCCCACCCCGTCGGCGAGGCCCCTGCCCGCCCCGCCCGGCGAGATCGACACCACCTTGCAGCCGCGCCGCAGCACCTCGGCGATCAGCGGCGCGTCGTCCGAATAGGGCGGCGTGAAGATCAAGCCTTCGCAGCGCTGGATCGCGATCAGGTCGTAGACCTGCTGCTGGCGGTCGGCGCTCTGCAGCGGGATATGGCGCGTGACCAGCTGGTAGCCCAGCTCCAGGCAACCACGCAGCGCGCCCAGTTCCAAGGCTGAGTGATAGAACGAGTTCGGCTCGCTCTCGAGGTCGGAGGCGAACACCAGGCCCAGCAGCCGGCTGCCGCCGCCCGCCAGCGAGCGGGCCTGCGGATTGACCTTGTAGTCCAGCGCCTTGACGGCCTCCATCACCCGGGCCCGCACTTCGTCGCGAACGTTGGGGCCGTCGTTGAGCACCCGCGAAACCGTCGTCCGCGCGACGCCCGAAAGGCGCGCCACGTCGTCGATGGTGGGCCGTCTTGCCGTCAATGAACTCTCCGAACCGAACGCTGGGCGACACGATGGGGACGAACGGCCGGGCTGACAATAGCTCGACCGCAAGCTGTCCTGATCGCATAAACCACGGATGGATCAAGGCGGCCGCCCATTTCCCGACACCGACGCCGGCAACGGGCGATCGCGCCTTTTCCTGGCGGGCTACGGCCTGGCCAACGCCGGCGCCTTCATCTCCTTCATTCCGTTCCTAACCCTGCTGGCGCCGCTGAAGGCCGCCGAGGTGGCCCCGCACGCCCGCGACCTGACCCTCAGCCAGATCTCCATCGTCGGCGCGATCACCGCCGCGATCGCCCACATCGCCTTCGGCGCGCTCAGCGACGCCACGCGCGGCCGCCTGGGCCGCCGCCGTCCCTGGATCCTCGGCGGCTGGGCCGCCACCGCCCTCAGCCTGGTTCTGGTCGGCCTGGCCCAGACGCCCTGGCAGATGCTGGGCGCGGTGGTGCTGCTGCAGCTAGCGGTCAACGCCCTCTACGCGCCGCTGGCCGCCGTGCTGCCCGACCTCGTGCCCGACCACCAGAAGGGCGCGGCGGCGGCCTGGGCGGGCCTTGCCCTGCCGGCCTCCAAGCTGTTCACGGCCCTGGTGGTCAGCGCCCTGCTGGTCTCGGCGGCCAGCCGCTACGCCGCCGTCGTGGCGGCCACCGCCCTGCTCGTCCTACCCTTCGCCCTGACCCTGCGCGAGCCGCCCGCCCCGGCCCGCGCGCCCATCGCCTGGCCTAGCCTCCGGCTCACCGCCTTCGCCGACGGGCGCTTCCGGATGGTGTTCGTCTCGCGCCTGCTGGTGGAGACGGCCGTGGCGCTGCACACCCTCTACCTGTTCTTCTACCTCAAGGACCGCGGCGACCTGGCCAGCCGCCTGCCGGGGGTGACGCCGGAGGCGGCGTTCGGCCTGCTGCTGACGGCCTCGACCCTGGGCATGCTGGCGGCCGGCGCGGCCAGCGGCCCGCTGTCGGATCGGCTGGGCCGCAGGCCGATGGTCATCGCCGGCGGGGTGCTGATCGCCGCGGGCGTGGCGCTGCTGCTGTTTGCTCCCGAATGGCCCGGCCCGCTGGTCGCCCAGATCATCTTCGGGATCGGACACGGGGTCTATTCGACCAGCAATCTGGCCCTCGTGGCCGAGGTGCTGCCGGACGGCGCCCGCAACGGCCGCGACCTTGGCCTGATGAACGTGGCGGTGGCGGCCTCTCAGGCGCTGGGCCCGCTGCTCGGCATCGCCGTGGCGTCGACCGGCGGCGATCTGCGCGGCGTGTTCATGGCCGCCGCCCTGGCCGCGCTGGGCGGCGCGGGAGCCTTGCTGACAAGGCGCTAGCGCCGATCGTCCGCACACGACCGAACGCACATGGCGCATATTCACCACGTGCAAGATTTCAGAACTTTACAAAGTGATACAACTCTGACACGAGTCCCGAGCCGCGCCAACTAGAGCGTGGATTACCCCGGTCGAAACCAGCCTTGAGGGAGGTGTTGGTGCTCGAGTCGTCGGTGTTCCCCAGCGTTGCGTATCCAAGCGTCGAACCTGAGGCCGCCGACCTGCTGATCACCAGCATCGGAAACGCGTCGCCTCGCGCCGCGTCCGTACTCAGCCAGGCCCTGGAACTGCCCGTCGAGACCGTGGTCGACGCGCTCTACCGCGCCCCGGCACGGCTGCTGGCGGGCCTGCCCCGGCAGGACGCGACGCGCCTGGCCGAACTGATCGGAACCCTCGGGGTCGAAGCCGCCGTCGCGCCTGCCGGCCCGGCCCCGGCCCGCGCGCCGTCGATGGACCTGGCGGGCGAACTCCTGGACCTCGACGCCGCCGACGCCGTGGGCGTTGTGCTCGGCCGGTTCCTGGGCATGGAGGCCGCCGCCGCCCTCGACCTGCTGCTGACCCCGCCGGGCGTGATCCTGGGGGCCGTCACCGAAGCCACGGTCCGCGCCCTGGCGGCCGCCCTGCCCGCCGGCGCCGTGCGGCTGACCGCCAGCCGTCCGGACGAAGCCCGCTTCGCCCTGTTCGCCAGCGACCTGTCGCACCTGCAGATCGGCATCCTGCGCCAGAGGCTGCCGAACGGCGCGGATCTGACGCCGGGCGGTTCGGCCACCGTCTTCGATCTTGGCCGCAGCGAAGCCGACAGCCTGTGGCGGCGGCTGAAAGCTCCCGAGCAGGTGCGGATCGTCGACCAGGCCTTCCTGCGCTTCACCGTCGAGCTGGTCGCCGCTCCCGTCGAAGGCGCCGCCGCGCTGGAAGCGCTGGCCGGCGTCCCGGCCGAGGATTTCGAGTTGCTGCGCCAAGCGCTGCCGGTTCCCGTCGAGGCCGGCGTCGCCTTCGCCGACCTGGAGGGCCGCATGGCCGCCTACGCCGAGGCCGGCCTGACCGTGCGCGCGGAACTGGAGACCTTCTCCTACCAGGCGCTGGACATCATTTCCGCACCGGCCCGGGTGCTCGCCGAAATCGGCCTGCCCGAAGCCGCCCCCGTCTCGACGGCGCTGATGCCGCGCCCCCGCGCGCGGCTGATGCGCCATCGGCTGGAAGCGGCCGGGGCCGAGGTGCTGTTCTCCGAGGCCCGCGCATGACGCCCGCCATCGACGTGCATCGCCTGCACGCCGGCGTCGCCGAGGCGGGCAAGCTGCTGGCGCTGAAGGGCCGGCACGACGAGGCGCTGGCCAAGTATCGCGAAGCCCTGCGCCTGGCCCACGGCGTGCGCGCCCCGCAGGTCTTCGCCCGGCACTACCTGCACTGCGTCCTGGAAAGCCTGGAGCGCACCGGCGCCAACGAACAGGCCGCCATGCTGGCCCACGAAGCCGCCTGCAGCGCCGCCGCCGAACTGGGCGATGGAACGCCCAGCGACTTCCAGCGCCGCGATCGCGCCTGCCTGCTCGAACGCTGCGGCGTCAACCGCCTCAAGGCCGGCGACGTGACCGGCGCCCGCGAGAGCCTGGCCGCCGCCATCGCCCTGGACGGGGCCTTGCCCCTGTCCCGCGACCTCCTGGCCTGGACGGCCCGCGGCCTCGGCGTTCCGGCCGTCCGCATGGCCGAAGCCCAGCGCGCCCACGGCTACTGGACCGTGCGCGCCGACACCGTCGACAGCGCCCGCGCCTGTGAGTCCCCCGTGGGACCCAAGGAGCCGCGGATCAAGGAGCCGATGCATGGCTGACGAGAACCCCATCGAGAAGATGACGCCCGGCCAGATCCTGGCTGACGCCAGCGTCGCCGAGTTCATCAAGGCCATGGGCCTGTCGATCGCCGACGCCCAGAAAGCGCTCGACCTCAACAGCCTGGCCCAGGTCGGCGAGTACGTGGAGCCGCGTCCGGGCCTGGGCGGCAAGAGCCTGCTGCAGCTGGGCCTGTCGCCGCCGTTCTACCACTACCAGCACGCCGACCTGACGGTCTCGATGCAGCTGACCATGAAGGTCGGCGAGGCCAGCGCCTTCGGCATCGGCGGCAAGCTCGACTTMGGCTTCGGCCAGGGCGGTCCCCAGGCTCCGGCCAACGCCCGCGAGGCCCAGGTCACGCTCAAGAGCCTGCCGGCCAGCGTCACCGTCGACGGAACCAAGACCGACGCCGCCGGCGCCGACGTCGAGGCCGCCGCCGAGGACCTGGCCAAGAAGCTGGGCACGCCCACCGGCAAGTTCGAGCGGGCCTATGTCAGCGCCAAGCGCACGAAGGTGCCGTTCAAGCTGGAACCCGACACCGCCAAGAACCCGATCAAGACCGACACCAGCGTGGCCTTCTACGCCGCCTCGGAGGCCAGCCTGGGCGTCATCCGCATCGTCGAGACCCCGACCAACAACACCAGCGAAGAGTTCGTGCTGGCCTCGGGCAAGAGCACCAAGGTCGACGCCAAGGCCAACAACCTGCTCTACGCCCGCGCCGTCGCCAGCCAGATCAACACGCTGGGCGGCTTCAAGGCCAAGCTGCTGCGCGATCCGGTCGGCTCCGACCTGCCGGTCGGCGGCGGCACGCTGGGCCTGGCGCTGTTCGACAGCGGCAAGTCCGACCTCAAGCAGGCCGCCATCGAGGAGCTGACCCTGGTGGCGCGGGCGCTGAAGGCCAACGGCGCGACGGTCGACGTCGTCGGCTTCACCGATCGGGTGGACACCGACCCCTACAATCAGAAGCTGGGCCTGGACCGCGCCAACAAAGTGGCCGAGTTCCTGCGCGACAACGGCGTCGCGCCCGGCCAGATCCGCAAGGTCGAAAGCCGCGGCGAAGCCAGCTGGAAGGCCCAGGGCGCCGTCGACAACGTCGCCAACCAGCAGTTCCGCCGGGCCGAGGTGCTGCTGGCCGACTCCAACGACCTGCTGATCGTGGTCGAGTCCGCCGGGACCCAGCTGCAGGCCACGCCGACGCCGGACAAGACCAGCTCGGGCGGCGGCAACGGCTTCATCATCGTGCGCCACTTCACCGCCGTTCCGGTGGACGGCACGGCGGTGAAGGTCGGGGCCTCGGAAACCTCGGTGGCGATCAGCGGAACCGCGGCCAATGACGGCTCGACCACGCTGGAGGCCAACTCGCCCCAGGCCTACGCCTTCAACCTGGCGCGGGACGTCAACGCCGGCAGCGCCACCCACGGCGTGCGCGCCGTGCGCAAGGGCGGCGTGGTCAGCTTCTCCGACGCCAAGGACGCGGTGGTGATCAATCTGGTCACCCTGTCGGCCAACGACATCGCCCTGTCGGCCGCCGACGGCGCCAGCGTCACCAAGGCCCTCGACAAGATCGCCGCCGGCCCGACCGCCAGCGCCGACAAGCCCAAGGTCTCGGTCGCCGTGGGCCTGTCGGTCGACTACCGCACCAGCCGGCAGTTCGAGCAGTCGATCAACGGCAACAGCAGCATCTCGGCCCGCATCGTCGCGGTGCCCGCGCCCGTCGAGTTCCTGGACGAGATCAAGACCTATCTGGCGCCGACCAACGGCTCCACGCCGACCCCGACGCCCACGCCATGAGCGAGACCGCGTCCGTCACCCGGCAGCTGCTGTCCGCGCCGCTGCCGCAGATCATCGAACGCCTAGGCATAGCCATCGCCCAGGCGCAGTCCGCGCTCGACCGCAACAGCATCGAGACGGCCAAGGCCATGGCCGAGGCCGAGATCGAACTGGGCGGCGAGACGCACAACCTGATTTCGCTCGGCTTCACGCCTACCTTCTACAGCTTCACCGAGGCGACGGTGGAGGCCAAGCTGTCGTTCAGCATGACCGAGAGCACCGAATTCGGCGTCTCGGCCGGGGCCACGGTCGGCGTGCAGGCCGGCTTCGTCATGGTCGCCGCCTCGGTCAACGTCAGCTACGCGCGCAAGTTCTCGGTCAGCGCCGAGGGCATGAGTTCGATCGCGGCCCGGCTGGTCAGCCTGCCGCCGCCCGAAAATCTCGAAAACCTGCTTCGCAAGATCAGCGAGCCCACCCCTGCGCCCGCGCCCAATCCCTAGGAAGGACCAGACATGTCGATCGGGAGAGAGCTTCTGAACGTCCCCATGGGGGACATGATCCGCCAGATGGCCTTCGCCATCGCCGAGGGCCAGATCAAGCTGGACGCCAACAGCATCGAGGTGGCCGAGATGATGGGCGGCCTCCAGGCCGTGACCGACGACGAGGGCAAGACCACCTTCGACGACAGCCGCATCTTCTTCGGCTACGACCTGATGACCGCCAGCGACGCCCTGGCCTACATCGCCGCCGACAACGCCATCTCCGGTGGCGACACCAAGGCGCTGGAAAAGGTCGTCAAGGACCAGAAGGACGCCGCCGAGGACAACGGCGAGAACCCCGACACCACCCTGATCCGGGTGCCGACGCGCCTGTCGATGCTGGAGCTGGGCTTCTCGCCCACCTTCTACCAGTTCGTCGACACGATCATCGAGGTGAAGATCGCCATCAAGATCACCTACAGCAGCGAGTCCACCCGCACCTCCAAGGCGACCAGCCAGGTGACCACCAAGGGCTCGAGCTTCAGCTGGAGCCTGTTCCGCGGCAAGGCTGGCACGAGCAACACGACCCAGGTCTCGACCAGCCAGGTCGACGCCAGCTACTCGTCCAAATACAGCTACTCGGCCGAGGGTTCGAGCCTGCTGCGCACCAAGCTGGTGCCGATCCCGCCCCCGGCCATCCTGGAAGAGCGGATCCGCCGTCAGCTGGACGAGGAGGTCGAGCGTCGCCGCCGCCTGCTCGACAAGAAGCTGGGAACCCAGAACCCCGCCCCCGTGAACCCGTAACGTCCCGGAGGGAGAACGCGCCATGAGCGTGGGCACCGAACTGCTCGCCGTCCCCTTTCCGGAGATGGTCCAGCGCCTGGGAGTCGGCATCGCCACCGCCCAGCTGCAGCTCGACATGGTGTCGCTGCGGATAGCCCGGCTGATGGCCGGCTACGACGAGGACGCCGACGAGGAGAAGGAAGGCGAAGGGGCCAAGTCGAAGACCTACATGGTCAAGTTCGGCGACGGCCAGGAGTACAGCCTGCTGGAGCTCGGCTTCACGCCGACCTTCTACCAGTTCGTCGACACCGTGATCGAGCTGAAGATGTCGATCTCGTTCAAGTCCGAGACCGAGATCAAGCGCAGCAGCAGCAGCACGACGGTCAAGGCCGGCGGCTTCTGGACGCCGTTCGGCGGCGGCGGCGCGGTCAGCGCCAGCAGCGTCAGCGCCAGCTACGCGGCCAAGTACCAGTACAGCGCCGAGGGCTCGAGCCTGATGCGCACCAAGCTGGTGCCCATCCCGCCGCCGGCGCTGTTCGAGGAGCGGGTGCGCGCGCTGATCGAGAAGCGACGGGCCGCCGAGGAAGAAGACGACGGATGAGCGATCCGCCCTGGAAGGACGCCCTGCGTCGCRCCAAGTCGCCGGCGCCGGCGGCCGCGCCGGCCGCGCGGGCGACGCCTTCCCCGCCTCGCGGCCTGCCGC